>DATIRA010000075.1:0-10506 GCA_035470225.1 Steroidobacteraceae bacterium
CTCGAGCCCGCAGTCTCGAGCGCCCGCACGCTGGTCGTGCCCACCGCGACGACCCGGCCGCCGCGGCGCCGGGTCGCGTCGATTGCGGCACAGGCCTCTGCGCCGACCGTCAGCCGCTCCATGTGCATCTGGTGCTCGGCCAGGTTCATCGCGCGCACGGGCTGGAACGTGCCCGCCCCGACGTGCAGCGTGACGAAGGTCGTCGAGACCCCGGCCGAGCCGAGCGCCTGCAGCAGCTCGCTGTCGAAGTGCAGCCCTGCAGTCGGGGCGGCCACGGCCCCGGGGCGCCTCGCAAAGACAGTCTGATAACGCTCGAAGTCAGTCTCCTCGACCGGTCGGTCCAGGTATGGCGGAAGCGGCATCGTGCCGAGCCGGGCGAATACATCGCCCGTATCGGCACCGAACTCGAGCAGCCAGAATTCCCCCTCGCGGCCCAGCACGGCCGCGGACTCCCCCGTTGGTTCGAGGTGCAGCCGGCCACCGGCACGCGGCGGCTTGCTGGCGCGCAACTGCACCAGCGCCCGCCGTGGAGTGATGATTCGCTCCAGCAGTACCTCGATGCGTCCGCCGGTGTCCTTGCGGCCGAAAAGGCGCGCCGGGATCACCCGAGTGTCATTGAAAACGAGCAGGTCGCCGGCCCTCAGCAGGGCGGGCAGCTCGTTCATCCGGCGGTCGGCCAACGCGCCGGTCCCGCCGTCGAGGTGCAGCAGCCGGCTGTCGCTGCGGCGCACGGCCGGGAAGCGTGCGATCAGCTCCTCAGGCAGCTCGTATTGAAAATCGCTCCGCAGCATCGGGCGCGCATGCTAGCAGAGCGCTCCAGCCGGCCGGTGCAGCTCACGTCCCGCTGCCGCCGGCCACGCCGCTGTCGGGCGACCCGGGGATCAGACCGGGTCGCGCTTCGAGGTTGGCGCCGCAGGCGGGGGCGGCACGGGCGGCGGGGGCCCGCCCATCGCGGGAACCTCGGGCACCGTGACATCGAGCTCGAGCCGCTTGCGGTCCCGCAGGACCTGGAGCGCGAGCTTCTCGCCCGGCTGGTAAGACCTCAGGATTCGAAACGCATGCCCCGGGCTTTCCGGAATCCGGCCGTCGATCGACAGCAGCACGTCGCCCTCTTCCAGCCTGAAGCTCGGGTCGCTGGGCGCGCGCACGACCAGCAGGCCGCTGTCGGCACCGAAATAGCGCCCCAGTTTCGGCGTGACGGTGACGAGCTCGAGCGAGCCGAAGGCGCGCTCCGGCACCAGCAGCCTCTCGAATTCCTTCAGATTGAACTGCTCCTGCAGCGGCCCCAGCCGCTCCCGCAACACACGCGCGATCGGCGGCTCGGCCGGCGCAGCGGTCAACTCGGCCTTGCGACGGGCGCCGTCGCGCAAGTACTCGACCTGGACGCGCTGTCCCGGCTGGACCGTGCGCATGAAGCCCGTCAGGCGGGCGGCTGGCGGCTGCTCGCCGTTTCGGTCGAGCCGCACGCCGTCGACTGCGACGATCACGTCCCCGGCACGCAGGCCGGCCGCCTCGGCCGGGCCGCCCGGGCTCACACCGTTGATCCGCACGCCTTCACCGGGAGACCCGCCGGTGGCGATGTTCACGCCGAGCATGGCCCCGCGCGGCTCGCCGTGAATGAACTTGACGATCTCCTGCGGCTGGTCGCCGTAGAGCCGCCTGCTCATCTCGGCCACGTCGCGCGCGGCCTGGTCCAGCCTGGACCTGGCCTCGGCCAGGTCTTTCTCCAGCTGCGCCCGGTCCTCGGTCTCCGCCGCTGCAGCCGTCGTCCAGGCAACGAGCATGCACCCGGTCAGCGCAAACGCTGCCAATGTCCTTGCAATCCGCATCGACTGGTTCCTCCCGCTCACAACATGATCCTCTGTGCCTCGACATATCGAAGCCGGACCAGCGCATCCATTGCCTCGACCCGGTCCCGCCACAGATTCTCCGAATCCCCGGCGTCCCGGCCGCCGTCATCGCCCAGCGACAACTGGTGATCCAGCCATTGCACCCTCGCTTCCAGCGAGTCGATCGGCACCGCCGTATCCGCTCGCTCGACCGCCGGCCTCGCGGGCATCACCGCGAGGAGCCGCTCGAGCTCCCTGGAGCGACCCTTGAGCTCCTCGAGCGACGCGTGCGGACCCGGGACTGCCCCGGCGGCAGCCATCGACTGCGCAGGCCCATCGGACACCACCAGCCCCGGCGCGATGAACCGGCTGCCGAGCATGATCAGCATCGCCGCTGCCGCGCCCCCTGCGATGACGCGAGCCTGTCGGCGGCTACGCTCACGGCGCCGCTCCTGCTGGGCCAGCCGCTGGCGCACGCCTTCCCAGCCGCTGCGCGACCGCTCGACCGGCAGGCTCCGCAGGCGTGCAGCCAGGGCCGCGGCCCGCTGCAAGCTCGCCGAGCACTCCGGGCATCGGCTCACGTGCCGTAAGACTTCCGCATCGACGGGTTCCCCGTCGCGCAGGCTCAGCAACTGGTCGATACGGGCATGCATTGCGCTTGCACTCCATCCGGCTCGAGCAGCTCGCGCAGGCGTTGATGGGCCCGGGCCAGCTGCGACTTGGAGAAACTGGGCGTGCGCCCGAGCAACCGGGCGATCTCGGCGTGCGTGAAACCCTCGACGTCATGCAGCCAAACGACCAGCCGGGGCGTATCGGCGAGCCGCGCCAGCGCGCGCTCGAGCTCCAGCTGCTCGGTCGGACCGGCGGGCCGCAGGTCGGAACCGGCTTCGTGCAGCGACTCCTCGATCTGCTGCTCGCTCAGCCAGCGCCGCGCCCGGTGCAGCGGCGAGCGCAGGTACATCAGGCAGCGGTTGACGGCTATCCTGCGCGCCCAGCCCGCGAACGGGCCCCGTCCGTCGTACTGGTCGATGCTCTCGAGGATGCTGACGAACACGTCCTGTGCCAGGTCCTCGGAGACCGCCCTCCAGGGCACGAGCCGTCGCACCAGCCGCGTGATTGCGGGTTCCAGCGCGAGATACACGGACTCGAGCGCGGCCTGCTCGCCGCCGCGCGCACGGGCGATCAGCTCAGGTTCCAGTTGCGGCGAAAAAGCGGGCATATACCCACTTTGATGCGCGACGCCGAAAAAAGGTCGCGCAGCGGATCCCGCGGCTCAACCGCCGGGGGCTGAGGCGGGCTGTGCCGTCGAAACCACGCGACCCGGTCCGGAGTCGCACTTGAAAAGCGCAGAGTCGTCGAGCCACTTGCGGTCCGGATAGTAGGAGAACACGAGCGCCCCGCCCTTCAACGTGTCGATGATGGTCTGCGCAATTTCCTTGCGCACGGCCGGGCAGCCCCAGCTCCGGCCGAGCCGCCCGAGCCGCTCGGCCACTGCCTCGCTGACATACGGCGCCCCGTGCATCACGATCGCCCGCTCCATCGCCTTGTCGTTGAAACCGCGCTCGAGCCCGCGCAGACGCAGCGAGTAGCCGTTGCTCCCGAAGTAGGTATCCGCCGTCTGGAACAGCCCGAGGCTCGACATCTTGCTGCCTTCGACATTGGAGAAGCGCTCGGCGAAGTCTCCGCCGGTATTACGCCCGTGCGCGACCAGTTCCTCGAACAGCAGACGGGCACGCCGGAGGTCGAAGACCCAGAGCCGGGGCTCCGTCGAGGGTAACGAGTAATCGATGACCGCCAATCGATCGAACGTGTCGAGCCTTCCCTGTTCTCTAGCGCAACGGGCCGCGCGCAGCGCAAGCGTGATGACCTCTGAATTCGCAGCGGGCGCCGCGGCCGCAAGTGAGGCCGCAAGCTCGTCCCGGGCGGAGGAAGCTCCGGGTAGGGTCAGGGCTAGAGCGGCCAGCGGCAGCAGCCATCGTCGCATGCAGGCAATCTCCCGTCGAAGTGCCGTCCGCCGCCCGGGCGCGGTCGAGCGATTTGAGACCCGCGGCATTCTAAACGGTTCCCCCGGCTTCCTGCCGCCTGTCGGCCGAAGCGCGGTCTGAAATTCGACGTCAATCGCGATATATATCCTACGTACATGAAAATAATGGACTTAATGAACGCGGTCACCCGATCAGGTAAGCTTCCGCGTCCCGCGCCGGGATGGCGGAACTGGTAGACGCACCGGACTCAAAATCCGGCGGTGGCGACACCGTGAGGGTTCGATTCCCTCTCCCGGCACCACGAAACGCTTCAGCGGCTCGCCGGCAGCTACGGTTGCCGGGGCCGGTCCAGGGACAGAAATCCGTGGCAACGAGCATGACTGAGCTGCAGAGCGCGACTGCGCTGCCGGCCCGCTTCTACGTCGGCGCGCAAATGCTGGAGCTCGATCGGCGCAGGGTACTGGCGCGAAGCTGGCAACTGGTCGGACACTCGGATCTCGTTCGCGGCCCTGGCGACCACCTCGTGGACGAGGTCGCTGGCATGCCGGTGCTGGTCGTCAGGGGCGAAGACGGCGGGCTACGGGCTTTCCCGAACGTCTGCCGGCATCGGGCGGCACCGCTGGCTGACGGAAACGGCCGCGGCGCGACGTCTCTGCGCTGCAGGTATCACGGTTGGACCTACGCACTCGACGGCTGCCTGAAGCTGGCGCCGGAGATGCAGGGCGCCGTGGACTTCCGCAAGGAGCGAATCCGGCTGCCCGGTCTGCGGGTCGCCGAATGGCAAGGCCTGGTGTTCGTGGACATCTCCGGTGAAGCACCGGCGCTGGAAACCGTCTACTCGGGCATCGTCGAGCGCATCCGCCCGATCGAGCCCGCGGCGATGCGGTTCACGCGCCGCGACGTATTCGAGGTCGGCTGCAACTGGAAGGTCTACGTGGACAACTTCCTCGAGGGCTATCACCTGCCCTATGTGCATCCTGGCCTGAGCCGCGTGCTGGACTACCGGGCCTACCAGACGGAGCTGTATGACTGGTACTCGCTGCAGCACTCGCCGCTGCGCGAGAACGATGGGATCTACGGCGACGGTGAAGCCTACTATTACTTCGTCTATCCCAACGTGATGCTGAACATCATGCCCGGGCGAATGCAGACCAACAGGGTGTGTCCGCTCGGTCCGGATCGGTGCCGCGTGGAGTTCGACTACTACTATGCTCAGGATCCGGCGACGCTGGGCCGCATGGCCCGCGACCGCGAGTTCAGTGACGAGATTCAGCACGAGGACATTGCCATCTGCGAGGCGGTGCAGAAGGGACTCGCGTCGGGCGCCTACGAGGCCGGAAGGCTGTGCCCGAAGCGCGAGAGCGGCGTCTGGCATTTTCAACAGCTGCTGCGCGAAGCCTATCGCGGCGACCAGGAAGCGTGCCCGTGAGCCGGGACCCGCGGTACGACGTGCTGTTCGAGCCGGTGCGAATCGGTCCGGTCGTGGCCCGCAACCGGTTCTTCCAGGTGCCCCACTGCAACGGGATGGGTCACGCAATGCCGGCTGCACACGCCGCGATGCGCGAGGTGAAGGCCGAGGGCGGCTGGGCCGTGATCAGCACCGAGGAGTGCGAGATCCACCCGAGCGGCGACGTGTCGCCCTATGTCGAGGCGCGGCTGTGGGACGACGGTGACATCCCGGCGCATGCCTTGATGTGCGACGCCGTGCACCGGCACGGTGCGCTCGCGGCCATCGAGCTGACGCACAACGGCCCGACTGCCTCGAATCTCTACAGCCGCGAGGTCGCGCTGGCCCCCTCGCACCAGCCGCTCAAGTACGGCTATCCGCAGCAGGCCCGCGCGATGGACCGTCGCGACATCGCGGAGTACCGGCGCTGGCATCGTGCAGCCGCGCTGCGGGCCATGCGCGCTGGCTTCGATATCGTCTACGTCTACGCGGGACACGACCTGTCGCTGGCGATGCACTTCCTGCAGCGCCGGCGCAACCAGCGCAGCGACGAATACGGCGGGTCGCTCGAGAACCGCGCCCGGCTGCTTCGCGAGGTGCTCGAGGACACGCACGAGGCCGTCGGGCACCGCTGCGCGGTCGCTCTGCGCTTCGCGACCGAGGAGTTCATGGGCCCGGACGGCGTCTGCTCCGCGACCGAGGCACGGGAACTCGTCCAGATGCTGGCGGAACTCCCCGACCTCTGGGACGTCAACGTCGCGCCCTGGTACATGGATTCTCTCAGCTCGCGTTTCGCTGGCGAGGGCGCCCAGCGTCCGTTCATCGACTGGGTCAGGAGCTGCACGACGAAGCCCGTGGTCGGCGTCGGGCGATTCACCTCGCCGGACACGATGGTGCAGCAGATCCGGCAGGGCGTCATGGACATGATCGGCGCCGCGCGGCCATCCATCGCCGATCCCTTCCTGCCGAAGAAAATCGAGGAAGGCCGATCGGATGAGATCCGCGAGTGCATAGGGTGCAACATCTGCGTGTCGGGCGACATGACGATCACGCCGATCCGCTGCACGCAGAATCCGACGATGGGGGAGGAATGGCGCCGCGGCTGGCACCCGGAGCGAATCGCGCCACGGCGGCGCTCGAGCCGCGTGCTGATCGTCGGCGGCGGGCCCGCCGGCCTCGAGGCCGCGCGCGCGCTCGGGCAGCGCGGTTACGAGGTCCATCTCGCAGAGGCCGACCACGAACCGGGCGGACGCGTCACGCTGGAATCGCGCCTGCCAGGACTCGCCGAATGGGCCCGGGTCAGGGACTGGCGCCTCGGCCGGATCAATGCGTCGCCGCACGTCACCGTCTATCCCGGCAACCCGCTCGAGGCCGCGGACGTGCTCGAATTCGGCGCGGAGCGGGTCGTCGTCGCGACCGGAGCACGTTGGCGCCGGGACGGGTTCGGGCGAACGAACACGCGCTCGATCCCCGGCCATGACTCGGGCTCGGTGATGACTCCGGACGATCTGCTCAGCGGTGCCGTGCCGCAGGGACCCGTGCTGCTGTTCGACGACGACGGTTTCTACCTTGGCAGCGTGCTCGCCGAGCTGCTGAGACGCAACGGGCTCGAGGTGACGCTGGTGAGCCCCGAGGACACAATCGCGCCCTGGACGACCAACACGCTCGACTACCGGCACATCCAGAAACGCCTGCGCGAGCTGGGACTGCGACTCGTCACCGGCCACAACCTGGTCGGCATCGAGGCCGGCAGGGCGCGGCTGGCCTGCGTGTACAGCGAACGGGAGCTGCTCATCGAATGCGCCAGCGTGGTGCTGGTCTGCTCGCGCCTGCCCGAGGACTCGTTGTTCCACGAACTCGTTGCCCGCGAGCCGGACTGGGCGGAGGCCGGAATCGAGTCGGTCGACCGGATCGGCGACTGCCTGGCCCCCGGCCTGATCGCGCATGCCATCTACTCGGGCCACCGATATGCACGCGAACTCGACGAGCCGCCGCCCGGGGACGTGCCGTTCCAGAGGGTTCGGGCTCCGCTCGACTGAACTACAGGCGACCGACCTGCGGCTTGCAAAGCCCACGACCCCGACACCATACTGGACCCACACGGTTGCCATGGGCCGGGGCCGTCTGGCCCGCGGTTTCCCGCACTTGAAATACTGCCCTCACTGCGGTCAGCCGGTGGAACACAGGGTCCCACCCGGTGACCATCTCCCGAGACACATCTGCACGGCCTGCGGCGCCGTGCACTATTTCAACCCGAAGATCGTGGCCGGCTGCGTGCCGGAGTACCAGGGCCGCCTGCTGCTGTGTCGTCGGGCCATCGAACCACGGCGCGGATACTGGACGATCCCGGCCGGATTCATGGAAAACGGCGAGACGACGCAGGACGCGGCCCGCCGGGAATCCGTCGAGGAAGCGTTGGCGGACGTTGAAATCGGCTCGCTGCTCGCGGTCGTCCACGTCCTGCATGCAGACCAGGTCCACATGATGTTCCGGGCACGTCTGCGCGAGCCCCGGTTCGGCGTTGGGGCAGAGAGTCTCGAGGTGGGTCTGTACGACGAATCGGAGATTCCGTGGCAGGACATCGCCTTCCGCAGCGTGGATTTCGCACTGAGGCGCTACCTGGAGGACCGGCGCCGGGGCGTGGAGGAGCATCACTTCACCGCGATCGACCTGCGCGGCCGCCGCTAGTCACTACCCGCCGGCCGCCGCTGTTTGGCACAATAGGCGGACCGTCGCCGCGCCATTGCGTGGCCCCTTCTATCTTCTGCGGAGCGAGCTGATGACCTTCGTCGTCACGGAAAACTGCATCAAGTGCAAGTACATGGATTGCGTCGAGGTCTGCCCGGTGGACTGCTTCCACGAGGGCCCCAACATGCTGGTCATCGACCCGGACGAGTGCATCGACTGCACGCTCTGCGAGCCGGAGTGCCCTGCCGAAGCGATCTTCTCGGAGGAGGAAGTTCCCTCGGGGCAGGAGCAATTCACGGCGCTCAACGCCGAGCTGGCACGTGCATGGCCGGTCATCACGGAGAAGAAGGAGCCTCCCGCAGACGCCAAGGAGTGGGACGGGCGCGGCGGCAAGCTTCAGTACCTGGAGCGCTGACCCACCCCGCGTGGATCACCGCGATGCGCCGGCCACCTTGCCGGGGCCGCTGATCGCCTTGACGAGCTGGGCGGGAGTCAGGAATCCGCCGATGTACTCGCCCGACTCGGTGAATATCGCCGGGGTGCCCTCGAGCCCGAGATCGTCGCCGAGCTCGTACTGGGTCTTGATCGAGGTCGCGTCGCACTTCGGACTCTTGACGTCCTCGCCGCGCTTCGCACGGGTCATCGCGTCCTTTCGATCCTTCGCGCACCAGACGGACTCCGCCTTGCGCCACGACTCGGTCCCGGGTCCGGTACGCGGATACATCATGTAGCGCACCCTGACGCCGGCCTTGTTGATGTCGGCCATCTGGTTGTGGAACTTGCGGCAGAAGCCGCAATCCACGTCCGTGAAGACGGTGACGGTCATCTTCGGCTCCGGCGGGGAGAAGATGATCATGTCGGAGCTGTTGGCCGCGGCCAGCGTCCGGGCCCGCGCCGCATTGCGCCGGGCGGCCGTCAGATTGCTCTGCGTCTCGAGGTCGTAGACGTTGCCGCTGACCAGGTACTTTCCGTCCTCGCTCACGTAGACGATCATCCCGCCGAGAGTGACTTCGTACAGCCCGTCGATCGGCGAGTAGCCGACGTCCTCCGCCTTGGCACCCTGCAGCTTCTTCACGACCCTCGCGCGTACCTCGGCCGGCACCGGCGCAGTGCTTCCCGCAGCGGCCTGGGCATTCGCACCTTCGGCGGCGGCTGAAGGAGAAACGGTGGACAGGGTGCCGGCAGCGGCAACGAGAACGATCAGCGGTAGACGAGTGCGCATGCTTGCTATCCGTGGATGTATTGCGGGATTCCGATGCCGCTGAGACCAGCAGGAGCGCGCCGGGTTCCGCGCCGCGCGGAAGTCTAGCAGAGCAGGCAGCGTCGGGCCGGGCGAGCTGGCAGCGCCGTCCCGCGGGGCTCAGCCTCGGGGATGGTGCTCGCCGTGCAGGTCCTTCAGGCGTTCCCGAGCGACGTGCGTGTAGATCTGAGTCGTGGACAGGTCGCTGTGGCCGAGCAGCATCTGGACCACCCGCAGGTCGGCACCGTGGTTCAGCAGGTGCGTGGCGAAGGCGTGCCGCAGCGTATGCGGGGAGAGGTCCTTCTCGACGCCGGCCTTGCGCGCGTAGCGCTTGATGATGTGCCAGAAGGCCTGGCGCGTCATGCGGTCGCCGCGCCGGGTCGGGAACAGGTAGTCGGTCTGGCGCTCGAGCAGGATCTCCCCTCGTGGACCCTGCATGAACTCATGCAGCCACTGCTGGGCTTCCTCGCCCAGCGGTATCAGCCTTTCGCGGTCGCCCTTGCCCACGATGCGCAGCACGCCCTGGTTGAGGTTGACCTGTGAGAGCTGCAGGTTGACCAGCTCCGACACGCGCAGCCCGGTGGCGTAGAGCACTTCGAGCATGGTCCGGTCGCGGTGCCCGAGCGGATCGCTCACGGCAGGAGCGGCCAACAGGGCCTCGACTTCCTCCTCCGTGAGCGATTTCGGCAAAGTGCGACCGATCTTCGGCATCGCGATCTGCGCGGTCGGATCCTCCTTTACGACGCCGGCGCGCAGCTGGTAGCGGTAGAAACGCCGGAAGCTGCTCAGCTGCCTTGCGGTCGAGCGCGGCCGGGCGCCGGCCTTGACCCTTGAGGCCATGAACGCGAGGATGTCAGCGCGCCGCGCTGCGGTCAGGTCCGTGCCGAGATCCGCCAGCCAGCGCTCGAGCGCAGTCAGGTCAGCTCGGTAGGCGGCCAGCGTGTTCGGAGACAGGCCCCGTTCCATCCAGACGGCATCGAGGAAGCGGTCGATCGGACCGACTTCCCCGGGTCCACCATCCTCGCGGAGTTGCGCAGACCCTTTGCTTTTCACTGGCTTGCTCATGTCAGGTGCGTATCCAAGTGGAACGCAGTATGCGAGGCGCTGCCGGCTCCTGGACGTGACCCTCCTCACACCGCACGGGCTCCGTTAACATAACTGGAACCAGTTCACAGAATGTGCGGGCCGGGCGCCACCTGCGTCCGCATGAGGAAGCGCGCTCGATGTCTCGGTTCGGGTCGGGCCTGCTCAGGTTCGCTTACGGAATCTACGCGCTGCCCGTGTTTACCGCGCTGCTGGTCCTTGCGACCGTACTGG
>DATIRA010000076.1:0-5337 GCA_035470225.1 Steroidobacteraceae bacterium
AGGGCGCGTCGCAAGGACGGCAGCGTGTTTCCCTGCGAGCTCGCCGTTGGCGAAGTCGGCGGCATGGACCCGCCACGGTTCGTGGGTTTCATCCGTGACATCACGCTGCGTCGCGAGGCCGAGGACAGGCTGCGCCGCAGCGAGACGGAGCTGCGGCTTGCGCAGGAACTCGCCAACCTCGGCAACTACGTGCTGCACACGAACGGGCAGACGAAGGATTACCTGTCCCCGCAGCTGCAGCGAATCCTCGAGCTGCCCCCGGAGCAGGATTCCGTCGACCGGGAGACCTACCTGAGGGACTGGGTTCATCCCGGAGATCGGAAGCGGCTCGAGGAAGGCTTTGAGGCGATGGACGCGACGCTCAAGCCGCTCGACATCGAATACCGCGTCGTGTTGCCGGACGGCCGGCTGCGGCACCTGCATCACATCGCGCAGGCCGTGCACGGCGCGAACGAGCAGATCGAGAAATACGTCGGCACGATCCACGACGTCACCGACCGCCGGTACGCCGAGGAAGAAGCACGGCAGCTGCAGGAGCGCCTGACCCATTTCAGCCGCCTCTCGACGATGGGCGAGATGGCCGCCGGCCTCGCGCACGAGATCAACCAGCCGCTCGCGGCGATCGCGACCTACGCGCAGGCCTGCCGGCGCCTGATGAGCCAACCGGCACCGGACCACGAGGAAGTGCTCGCGGCGCTGGAGCAGATCAACTCGCAGGCACTTCGGGCGGGCGAAGTCATCCGCAGGCTGCGCAATTTCGTCAAGAATCGCGAGGTCACGCGCGAGCCGGTCAATTGCCGACGGCTGCTCGAGGACCTGCGGACCCTCGCGGAGCCGGATGCGCGGCTGCACAACATCCAGCTCCTGATCGAGTCCGAGGGAAGGGTACCCACCGTCTACGCAGATCCGATCCAGCTGCAGCAGGTCGTGCTCAACCTGGTGCGCAACGCGATCGACGCGCTGGCCGAGGCCGACGAAGAAGACCGCGAGGTCGTGCTGACGGCCCGGCGCTCGGGCGAGCGTGAAATCGAGATCACCGTGTCGGACCGCGGCCCGGGCCTCGACCCCGAAGCGACCGATCATCTGTTCAATCCCTTCTTCACGACCAAGTCGGGCGGCACGGGGCTCGGACTCGCAATCAGCCGCTCGATCATCCGGGCTCACGGCGGGCGGCTGTGGCACACTCCCAACGAGGGGCGCGGCGCGAGATTTCACTTCACTGTGCCGGCCTCGCCGGACTCTACGGGAGAAGATGAGTGATCAAGGAAACGAAGCCGACCGTTTTCGTCGTCGACGATGATGCCGCGGTTCGGGACTCGCTCAGGATGCTGCTGAAGTCGGTCGGCCTGCCGGTCGAAGTGTACGAGTCGGCGCAGGAGTTTCTCGACGCGCATCGCGACGATCACCCAGGCTGCCTCGTGCTCGACATCCGCATGCCGGGCATGAGCGGGCTGGAGTTGCAGCAGAAACTGAACGAGCATCATTCGATCCTGCCGATCATCTTCATCACCGGGCATGGCGACGTGCCGATGGCGGTCGAGGCGATGCAGGCCGGCGCGGTTGATTTCATCCAGAAGCCGTTCCGCGACCAGGACCTGCTCGACCGGATCAACCAGGCACTCGAGAAGGATGCGGGAAGCCGCAGGATGCTCGCGGAGCGCAACATGATCCGCAAGCGGCTCGATTCGCTGACGCCGCGCGAGCGCGAGGTGCTCGACCTGGTCGTCGCCGGAAAGGCGAACAAGGTCATTGCCGGCGACCTGAACCTGAGCCAGCGCACGGTCGAGATTCACCGCGCGCGCGTGATGGAGAAGATGGAGGCCCACTCGCTCGCGCACCTGGTGCGCATGGTGCTCGAGGTCGAGCGGCCCGAGGCCTGAGGTCACCGGCTTTTGCACTGCAGCGGGGCAGCCGCGGCAAAGCTGCGATTTGGCGCTGCATTTTTAGGTATAAGTCCCGATTCTCCGCTCCGGAGCCGGCGGGAACACTCGTTCCCCAGCGACCACGGCTCGCCGGACCAGCCGCCGCAACAGATCCTCCCTGCGGTCCAGCTGTCGTCGGCTGAAACCGTGGTCGCACCTAACAATGACAGAACCGCCGGCACCGCAGGAAGCTCCGACCAACATCGGAGTCATCGACCCCGATCCCGTGACCCGCAAGGGGCTGAGCACGCTGCTGCGCAGGCTGGGCGTCGACGTGTCCACTTTCGACAGTGCCGAAAGCTTCCTGCTCGCACCGGGACGGCGCGAGATCGCCTGCCTGGTCGTGGACCTGCTGCTGCCCGGCATGTCCGGGCTCGAGCTGCTGCGACGACTGCGCACCGCCGGCGAGGACGTTCCGGTGATCCTGCTCGCGGATGAATCCGACGTGCCGACGGCCGTGGCCGCGATGCGCGAAGGTGCGACCGATTTCATCGAGAAACCCTACGTGGACGTGGCGGTGCTGAAGCACGTACAGAAGCTGCTCGGCCGCTCCGGACACATCGTGCACGTTTGAGCGGCAAGGAAAGCTGGCTCGAGGAAAAGCAGTCCGCCTGGCTTTATCGCCAGCTTGCGGAATGCGAGCCGGACGCCGGCATCGCGCGCCTCTACCGCAGGCTCGCCGCCGCCGCCGAGCGCCAGGCCGACGCATGGAGCGCCGGCGGCACGGCCCCACCCTCTGCGTTCAGACCCGGCCTGAGAGTTCGTCTGGTCGCCGCGCTGGCCAGAGCGCTCGGCCCGCGCCGCATCCGGCCGGTGCTGGCCGCAATCAAGGTCCGCGGGCTGTCCGCCTACGACGCGCGGCCGCCGGCCGCCGGTCACCCGATGCCGAGGTCGGTGTCGGACTTCGGTGACCGGCACAAGGGTCGCGGCGGCCGAAACCTCCGCGCCGCCGTCTTCGGCGTCAACGACGGCCTGGTGTCGAACACGAGCCTGATCATGGGCGTGGCGGGCGCCGCCGCTTCGACCGAATTCGTGTTGACCAGCGGCGT
Organism: Steroidobacteraceae bacterium; assembly: GCA_035470225.1. Classification (GTDB taxonomy): domain Bacteria; phylum Pseudomonadota; class Gammaproteobacteria; order Steroidobacterales; family Steroidobacteraceae; genus DATIRA01. The sequence continues at coordinate 2,972 of DATIRA010000076.1, forward strand.
GGCGGGCCTGCTCGCGGGTGCGCTCTCGATGGCCGCGGGCGAATACGTCTCGGTGCGCTCACAGCGCGAGATGTTCGAATACCAGATCGGTCTCGAGCGCGACGAGCTCCGCGAGTACCCCGAGGAAGAAGCCGAAGAGCTGGCGCTGATCTACGAAACGCGCGGCATGGCGCTCGACGAGGCGCGCAAAATCACCCGCGAGCTCGTCAAGAACGAATCGGCCGCGCTCGACGCGCTGGCCCGCGAGGAACTCGGCCTGAACCCGGACGACCTCGGCTCGCCCTGGGGCGCCGCGCTGTTCTCGTTCGTCGCGTTCGCAGCCGGCGCGGCACTGCCGCTGCTGCCGTTCCTGTTCGGCTGGGGCGGCGGGCGCACGGTGCTGGTGGCCGCCGCACTGGCCGGCATCGCGCTGTTCGCGGTCGGCGCGACGTTGAGCCTGTTCACCGGCCGCAGTGCGCTTCGCGGCGGGCTGCGGATGGTCCTGATCGGCGGTGGCGCCGGCGCGGTCACCTGGCTGATCGGCCGGATGCTCGGCGCCGCGATCGCCTGAGACTCAGCGCAGCAACCGCTCCAGCTGGCGCAGACGCGCCTCCAGCTGCCGCCGCTCCTCGAGCAGGTCGAGTATCAGGGCCGCGGCCTCGAGGTTGACGCCGAGGTCCTCGACCAGTCGCGACGTCACTCGTGCGCGAAGCAGTGCGCTGGCCGGGAAACGCCAGGCTTCGGGCTCGACGCCCTGCGGCTCGATCACGCCGGCGTCGACGAGCTCCACGACCCAGCTGCGCTCGACGTGCAGCTGAGTGCAGAACTCGCCGAACTCGAGCCACGAGGATTCGTCCAGAAGCTGTCCCACCAGGATGCGTTCGTTTTCCATGCTCATCTCGGGCCGGGGCTACTTGCGCAGGTCCGCGCGTGGATTGAAAGGAACCTCGCGCTTCATGCGCTCGTAGTTGGAACGCGCCGCGGGGCTGTCCGGTGGCAGCACGATCCGTAGCACGACGTACTGGTCGCCCGGCGGATTCCCCGGCAGGCCGCGGCCGCGCAGGCGCAACTTCTGGCCGGCGCGGGCGCCGGCCGGCAGCTTCATCTCGACGTCCCCGCCCAGCGTCGGCACCGAGACCGTTTCGCCGAGGCCCGCCTCCCAGGGCGCGACCGGCAGGCTCAGCGTGACGTCGCGGCCGTCGAGCTCGAACATGCGATGCGGTTTCACGTGCACCTCGAGATAAAGGTCGCCGGACGGGCCTCCGCCGATGCCCGGGCTGCCCTGTCCTGCGAGCCGGATCTGCTGGCCCTCGGTGACACCGGCCGGAATCGAGACCTTCAGCGTCCGCGGCTTCACAACGACGTGGCCGTCCGACGTGAGCTCGGGAGTCCGCAGCTCGATGCTGCGCGTGCCGCCCCGGTAGGCATCCTCCAGCTCGATCTCGATCCGGGCGACGTGATCCTGACCGGCAGCCGCGAAGCCGCGCTGCGAACGCGTGCCCGCGCCGCGCGCCGAGCCGAATGGGCTGCGCGCGCCGAACAGCTCCGAGAAGAAATCGCTGAACTGGGCTGCATCCTCGAAGCGGCCTCCGCCGGGTCCGCGCGAGTGTTCGAAGCCGGTGCCCCAGTCCGGCGGCGGGCGGAACTCCTGGCCCGAGCGCCAGTTCGCGCCCAGCTGGTCGTAGGCCGCGCGCTTCTCCGGGTCCTTCAGGACCTCGTAGGCCTCCTGTAGCTCCTTGAACTTCTCCTCGGCGTCCTTTTCCTTGCTGACATCCGGATGGAACTTCCGCGCGAGCTTCCGGTAGGCGCGCTTGACCTCGTCCTGGCTGGCGTCCCGCGCGACGCCCATGACCTCGTAGTAATCCCTGAATTGCATGGCGTTACTCTAACCCCGCGATCTGGGCTGCGGGCCGCCGCATGAAACCCAACGTGGAGGCGAGCGGCGCGGACACAAGGGTGCCCGGGCTTGCAGCCGGCCGCGCAAGCCCCAATCTTCAGCCCCGAGCACCGACATTCAACCCGGAGTTACCCATGTCCCAGTCCAGCCAGGTCGTCTGCCAGCACTGCACCGGCGCGGTACGCGTGCCGACCGAGCGCCTCGGCGAACAGCCGCGCTGCCCGCGCTGCCATACACCGCTGTTCGACGGTAACCCGTTCGAATTGACCGAGCAGAGCTTCGATCAGCACCTGAAAAAGAACGACCTGCCACTGGTCGTGGACTTCTGGGCACCGTGGTGCGCACCCTGCCGGATGATGGCTCCGGCCTACGAGCAGGTGGCCGGCGAAATGGAGCCGAGCGCGCGCTTCGCGAAGTTGAACACCGACCTCGCGCAGGGCATAGCGGGGCGCTACGGTATCCGCAGCATCCCGACGCTGATGGTGTTCAA
>DATIRA010000077.1:0-2607 GCA_035470225.1 Steroidobacteraceae bacterium
TGCTGACCGGGCGGACGATGGTGATCAGCTCGATACGTGAGCCAGGCATGTATTCCAGCGGGATCACCGCGGATGAGGCGCGGCGTTTCAGGCGCAACTCGGCGCGCTTCCACCAGCTCGACGAGCTCGCGCGACGGCTGCGACGGCTCGAGCGCGCCGCCGCAGGTGACGAACGGGAAGAACGATGAGCTTTACGGGCGGCGGTTTTTCGATCGACGAGGTCCTGCGGCGACTGCCGCACCGGTATCCACTGCTGCTGGTGGACAGGGTGCTCGAGCACCAGCCGGGCAAGAGTCTGCGCGCGCTGAAGAACGTGACCGCGAACGAACAGTATTTCGTTGGTCATTTTCCCGGACGGCCGGTGATGCCGGGCGTGCTGATGCTGGAGGCGATGGCCCAGTCGGCGGGCCTGCTGGCGTTCCTGACCGCGAACGTCTACCCGGACGAGAACGTCACCTTTTATTTCGCGGGCATCGACAAGGCACGCTTCCGCCGCCCGGTGATTCCAGGCGACCAGCTGATCCTGACCGCGACGCTGCAGCGGCGCATCCGAACGATCTGGAAGTTCGCCACCGTCGCGGAAGTGGAAGGCGAGGAAGTATGCAGCGCTGAAATGATGGTGATGCCCGGCTGATCCGGGAGTGCCCGCAAGCAGGGGGAGCAGCAGATGTCGTCTTCGATACACCCGACCGCGCTGATCGACCCGGGCGCCGAGCTCGGGCCGGACGTCTCGGTCGGCGCCTACACGGTGATCGGCGCAGGGGTGACGATCGGCGCCCGCTCCAGCATCGGGCCGCACGTCGTGATCAAGGGACCGGCCTTGCTGGGCGAGGACAACGAGGTGTTCCAGTTCGCCGCGGTCGGCGACGCGCCGCAGGACAAGAAATATCGGGGGGAGCCCACGCGGCTGGAGATCGGCGACCGCAACGTGATAAGGGAGTACGTGACGCTGAACCGCGGCACGACCAAGGAGGAGGGCGTCACCCGGATCGGCAGCGACAACCTGTTCATGGCCTATTCGCACGTCGCGCACGACTGCGTCGTCGGCGACCGCTGCGTGCTGGCCAACAACGCCACGCTCGGCGGGCACGTGCACCTCGGCGACTGGGTGATCATGGCCGGAATGTCCGCGGTTCATCAGTTCTGCAAGGTTGGCGCGCACGCCTTCATCGCCAACTACACGGCCGTTACGCGCGACGTGCCGCCGTACGTGATGGCCACCGGACTGCCCGCCGTCGCGCACAGCGTCAATGCCGAGGGCCTCAAGCGCCGGGATTTCACCCCTGCCCAGATCCGCAACATCCGCCATGCTTTCCGTATCCTGTACCGCTCGGGCCTGAAGCTCGCCGACGCGACGGAGCGCCTGAAGGGCCTGTCCCGCGAGCAGCCGGAAATCCAGCCCATCGTGGACTTCCTGGCGCGGTCCACGCGCAGCATCGTGCGCTGAGGACGGGGCCCGCCGTGGCTCCCTCAGCCGGCGAGCGCTGCATCGGGCTGGTCGCGGGCGAGGCCTCCGGTGACAACCTCGGGGGCGGCCTGCTGCGAGCGCTCGCCGACCGGCTGCCGGGCGAGCGCTTCGTCGGCGTTGGTGGTCCGCGGATGGTCGAAGCCGGGCTCGAGGCCTGGTGGTCGTCCGACACGCTCGCGGTGATGGGGCTGGCCGAGGTTTTGCGACACCTGCCGCGGCTGCTGCGGCTGCGCAGCGATCTCGCCGAGAAACTGTCCGCCATCCATCCCGAGGCGTTCATCGGCATCGATTCCCCGGAGTTCAATCTGCGTCTCGCGCGTCAGCTGAAGGGCGCCGGAATACCGACGGTGCAGTACGTCAGCCCGCAGGTCTGGGCCTGGCGCCAGGGCAGGGTGCGCACGATCGGCCGGGCCGTGGATCTCGTGCTGTGCGTGCTGCCTTTCGAGCCCGCGTTCTACGAGTCGCACGCGGTCCGTGCGGTGTTTGTCGGCCACCCGCTCGCCGACCGGGTACCGATGGACTCGGATGCAGAAGCCGCCAGGGAAACGCTCGGGCTCGACACCGGGCGGCCCACGGTAGCCGTGCTGCCGGGCAGCCGGGGTGCAGAAGTCAGCCGGATTGGCCCGGCGTTCGCCGCGACGATCGCCTGGCTGCAGGCGCGGCGATCCGCGCTGCAGTTCGTGGCGCCGATGGCCAGCGCTGCCGCGCGCGCGACGTTCGAGCAGGCGCTCGCCGAGCACGCTCCCGATGCCCGGACGATGCTCGTCGATGGGAAGTCGCAGCAGGCGCTGGCCGCAGCAGACGCGGTGCTGGTCGCCTCGGGTACTGCAACGCTCGAAACCGCGCTGGTCAAGCGACCCATGGTCGTGGCCTACCGCGTCGCGCCACTGACAGGGTGGTTGCTGCGGGAGCTGAAGCTCGTCAAGACAGACTATTTCTCACAGCCCAACCTGCTGGCCGGCCGGCAGCTGGTGCCGGAGTTCTTCCAGCAGGACGTTCGGCCGGACGTGCTCGGCCCGGCGCTGCTCGAGCAGCTCGAGCGGCCGGACCGCGACGAGCTGGTGCAGGAATTCCGGGCGATGCACGAGTCGCTGCGCCGTAACGCGAGCGAACGTGCCGCCGACGCCATCGGCGAGCTG
>DATIRA010000078.1:0-3690 GCA_035470225.1 Steroidobacteraceae bacterium
ATCACCCGCGAGCTGGCGGAGCTCGCCGAGCACCCGCTCGCGACCGAAGTCGATGTTGGGCATCAGCTGGAACTGTGCCGTCGGCAGCAGGTGGTCGTTGGCGACGATGTGGGTACGTCCGTGCTCGACGGTCGTGCGGACGTCCTGGGCATCGGCGACGATCAGATCGCAGCCGAGGATGAGCTCTGCCTGGCCGATGCTGATCGCAGGTGTCGCGAGGTCCTCCTGGGTCGCCGCGATCTTCAGGTGACTCAGCACGGCCCCGTTCTTCTGCGCCAGCCCGGTCATGTCGAAGATCGAAACACCCTTGCTCTCGAGGTGCGCGGCCATGCCGAGCACGGCCCCGACGGTCACGACGCCCGTCCCGCCCACGCCAGCGATCGCGATGTCGTAGCTGCCCTCGATTGGCGCCAGCGCCGGTCGCGGCAGGCTCTTGAAAAGATCCTCGCTGAGCTCCGCGGCCTTCGGCTTGCGCGGCTCGCCGCCGTGCACCGTGACGAACGACGGGCAGAAACCCTTGATGCAGCTGAAATCCTTGTTGCAGTTCGACTGGTCGATCTCACGCTTGCGCCCGAACTCTGTTTCCTTCGGCAGCACGGACACGCAGTTCGACTGCACCGAGCAGTCGCCGCAACCCTCGCAGACTTCCTCGTTGATGAAGACGCGCTTGGCGGGGTCCGGGAACTTGCCCTTCTTGCGCCTGCGCCGCTTCTCGGCCGCACAGGTCTGGTCATAGACGATGACCGTCGTGCCCTTGATGCCGCGGAACTCCTTCTGCAGGGCATCGAGCTCGTCGCGATGATGGACTTTCGTTTCACCCGGCAGGGCCGTCGCCGCATACTTCTCGGGCTCGTCCGTGACGACGACGACCCGCCTCGCGCCCTCTGCCAGGACCTGCGCCACGATCTCAGGGACCGATATCGAGCCGTCCACGGGCTGGCCCCCGGTCATCGCGACGGCATCGTTGTAGAGAATCTTGTAGGTGATATTCACGCCTGCGGCAATTGCCGCGCGAATGGCGACCAGGCCGGAGTGGAAGTAGGTCCCGTCGCCGAGGTTCTGGAAGATGTGCGGCATCTCGGTGAACGGCGCGATGCCGGTCCAGTTCACGCCCTCGCCACCCATCTGGGTCGGCCAGACCGTGTTGCGGTTCATCCAGCTCGCCATCGCGTGGCAGCCGATGCCGGACATCGCCAGGCTGCCTTCGGGCACCTTGGTCGACGTATTGTGCGGGCAGCCCGAGCAGAACCACGGCACACGCGCGAGCGCCGAGCTCTTGCTGCCCTGCGCAGCCTCCAGGTGCTCGCCCAGGGCCGCCAGGCGCGTGTGCAGGGCTTCGTCGCCCTGCCCGTTTCTGATCAGCAGCTGACCGATGCCGATCGCGAGCTCGATCGGGTCGATCATGCGCTCGCCGGGCACCAGCGGGCAGCCTCGCTCGTCCCGCTTGCCGAGCAGACGGGGCCGCTCGCTCTCGGGAAGGTCGTAGAGCAGACGGGCTAGCTGCGGCTCCATGAAAGGAGCCTTCTCCTCGACGACCAGCAACTGCTCATGACCGGCCGCGAACTCGCGCAGCCGTCGCGGCTCCATCGGCCAGATGAGCCCGGCCTTGTAGACGCGCAGGCCCAGCGCCTCGGCGCGGGCCGCGTCGATCCCCAGGCCGTCGAGCGCCTGACGCACATCGAGATACGCCTTGCCGGCGGAAACGATTCCCAGCCGGCGCCCGGGCGCGTCGAACACGACGCGGTCCAGGCCGTTGGCGAACGCGTAGGCCTGCACCGCGGGCAGTCGCTTGTCGAAGGCCAGCGCTTCGTCGGCAATGCGGTCCGTCATGAAGGTCGGGCGCGCGTTCAGGCCGCCTTCCGGCATCGGGAAATCGGCCGGTACGACAAAATTCAGCCGCCCGGGATCGACGTCGGCGGTCCCGGTCATCTCGACCGTCTCGTTGACAGTCTTGAAGCCCACCCAGGCGCCGCTGTAGCGCGACATCGCGAAGCCATGCAGGCCGAAGTCCAGTATCTCCTGCACCGACGAGGGATAGAGCGTCGGGATGCCGAGTGCTGCGAGCAGCGGCTCGCTGTGATTGCAGATCGTCGAAGACTTGCCAGGGTGATCATCGCCGGCGATGACCAGCACGCCACCGTACCGGGCCGCACCGGCCCGGCTGCCGTGCTTGAGTACGTCGCCTGAACGGTCCACGCCCGGCCCCTTGCCGTACCACATGGCGAACACGCCGTCGTGCTTCGCGCCCGGGAAGAAACCGACCTGCTGCGTGCCCCAGACAGCCGTCGCTGCGAGATCCTCGTTGACGCCGGGCCGGAACACGATCTGGGCCTTCTCGAGCAGCTTCTTCGCCTTCCACAACTGGAAGTCGAACATGCCGATGGGAGAACCGCGGTAGCCCGAGATGAAGCCGGCCGTGTCGAGGCCTGCCGCCGCATCGCGTGCGCGCTGCACCAGCGCGAGGCGCACCAGGGCCTGTGTGCCCGTGAGATAGACCGTGCCGGAATGGCTCAGGTACTTGTCATCGAGACTGACCTCGCGCAGGACAGCTGCCATGTCGTTCTCCTTCCGTTTCCCTGCTCAGGCCGCCCGGGCGGCATCGAACAACTTGCCTGGATTCAATATGCCCTTGGGGTCGAGCGAACGTTTCAGGAGCTGCATCAGCTCCAGTTCCTGGGCGTTGCGTGAGAGGTGCAGGTGGGCTTTCTTCTCGAGCCCGATGCCGTGCTCGGCCGACACCGAGCCGCCGATCGCCTGCAATGGACCGTACACCATTCCCTCCACGGCATGGCGCGTCGACTGGTCCTCTCCGCCGGCCGACACCAGCACGTGCAGGTTCCCGTCGCCCATGTGGCCGAACACCCACAGCTTGCCGTCGGGCCACCGATCGAGCAGCGCCTCGCGGACCTGCTCCACGTAGCTGGCCATGGCAGGGATCGGCAGGCTCACGTCGAAAAGGAACAACGGCTTGAACCGCATCACCTGCTCGACATCGTCCCGAATCCCCCACAGCGCGTGATACTCGGACGCCGATTTCGCGATCACCGCGTCCTCGATCAGGCCGGCCTCGATCGCCTCGCCCAACGCCTCCTCGAAGCGCTCGTCGTCGCGCGCCTGGTTGCCGCCCATCGACTCGATCAGCACGTAGAACGGGTGGTCCTGAGACAAGGGCGGCGCCGACTTGGCCGGCGGCGTCGTCACGAGCCGGTACCAGTCGTTCCACATGACCTCGAAGGCGCTGAGCGTGCCGCCCAGTGCCGTATCGATGTGCTTCAGCAGCGCGATGACCTGCTCGGCCGAAGCCACCGCGACCAGCGCTGCGTTCTGGCTGCGCGGCTGCTCGCGCAGACGCAGCACGATCCGCGTGATCACACCGAGCGTGCCTTCGGAACCCACGAAGACGTGTTTCAGGTCATAACCGGCGTTGTTCTTGATCATGTGGTTCATCGAGGACAGGACGGTCCCGTCAGCGAGCACCACCTCGAGGCCGAGGATGTTGTCCCGCGTCATCCCGTAGCGGATCACGCGATTGCCGCCGGCGTTCGTCGCGACGTTGCCGCCGATGTGGCAGGAACCACGGGCACCCATGTCGAGCGGGAAGAGCAACCCGTGCTGCTCGGCAGTCTCCTGGATCTGCTGCAGCGGAACGCCAGCCTGCACGGTCATCGTGCGTCCCTGCTCGTCGACCTG
>DATIRA010000079.1:0-2842 GCA_035470225.1 Steroidobacteraceae bacterium
CGTAGGAACCGAAGCGGATAACTGCCAGTCATTTAACATAAGAATATGCCGGGGCCGGCCCGATCGGCCCCGGTGCAGGCGAAACTCCGGTTCAGTCCCGGAAGTTCGTGTACTGCAATGGCAGGTCGAACCCGCCCTTGCGGACCAGCGCGATCACCGACTGCAGGTCATCCCGGCTCTTGCCGCTCACCCGGACCTGCTTGTCCTGTATCTGCGCCTGCACCTTCAGCTTGGCGTCCTTGATCAGCCGCTGGATCTTCTTGCCCAGTTCCGTGTCGATACCCTGGCGAAGCGTCACGACTTGCCGGGCCGTCTGCCCTGTCACGACCGGCTCGTCGACCTTCAGGCACTCTACGTCGACTCCACGCTTGGCAAGCTTCAGCCGCAGGATGTCGAGCATTTGCTTTAGTTGAAAATCGGCAGGTGCCGAGAGCGTAACGACGCCCTCTTTCAACTCGAACTTGGCATTCGTGCCCTTGAAATCGAAGCGCTGTCCGACCTCGCGGTTGGCCTGGTCCACGGCATTGGCGACCTCGTGCAGGTCCACTTCAGAAACGATATCGAATGAAGGCATTCGGCCTCCCGCATTACGGTTGATGAGTCAAGAAGGTCCCGGGGCGAGGCGGGACTATCGGACCGGGCGTCGGGCCTAGAGCTTCAGCGCGACCTTCATCTTGTCGACGATGTCTTCCCCGCCGTGATGCTTCACGTAGTCGATCACGATGGGGCCGAACTTCTTGGCTGTGGCGAGATCCACGCCCAACTCGCTGAAGGACGCCGCCAGGCCGGCCCAGCGCCCGGGGCCTCGATTGCCACCGATCAGCGAGCCGAGCCCTCCTGCCAGCGAACTCAGCGCACTCGGTGGCGGCGCCTCCGCCAGCAGCTTGTCGGCGCCCGGCACGTCCCGAACGAATTCCTCGAAGTCGCGACGCGACATGTTCTGCTGCCCAGCGCGCAGCAGCGCGATCAGGCCGCCTTTCGCCTGCGCCTTGTTGACGCCGAGTTCCTTGGTCAGACGCTTGATCAGCTCGTTCATCGCTGGCCCTCCGAGGCGGCGATACTACCTCAAGCCCGGATCCAGGGTTCAAGGCCGCCAGACGAGCGCCAGGTCCTCGGCGGAGAGGTCGGATTTCCTGGGGCGGACCTCGCGGCGCTCGATCAGCACGGTCGTTGGGTCCAGTTCGGCGGACAGACTGCTGATTTCAGCGTCGAGCTCGGCCTCGAGCGCCGCCAGCTGCCCTTTCAGCGCCTCGACGTCCGCCTCTGCGTGGCGGACGTCGTCCCGTTCCTTGCTGGCCCGACCGACGCTCCTGGCCGCAGCGGAGGCTCTCCTCGCGGCGCTGCTGCGCCTGCTGCCGAACAGCACTCCCAGCAGGCTCCCGCCGACATCGAGCACCGACGATGCGGTCTGCTGGGTCGCCTGGGCCTTCTCCCGCTCGAGCTTCTGTTCGGCACGGCGCCTGCGGTCACCGAGCGCGCGCAGCTTCTTCTCGTAGCGTTCCCGCAGTCCTTCGACGGCCGAATCGCGCTTCTCGCGCAGCGCCAGCGCGATGTGCGCGCGAAACTCACCCTCCGACCCGCCCGGGGCCGCGGAGACCCCGAGCAGCGGGCAGTGAAAAACGGTGAGAGTCTCGTTGCGATAGACGTGCTCCTCGAGGTCCCGGGACCAGTCCCTGTAGCTGCGCGCAGCCAGCGCGACCGAGGGGGGATCGACGAAGCGTGCCCCTTCGGTTGGCGTATCCGCGAACGTCGGCTCGCGGCCCTTGAGCACCTCCGCGCTCGCCCAGTCGGGGCCCGCCTCCTTCAGTGGAGCGAGGTAGTACCACGATTCCCAGGCATCGAGGCCGGTCTTGCCATCGACGAAGTGGGCCCGAACCCTGGCGCTGATGCCGGCATCGTAGGTCACCGGTGCCGTCGCGGCCCCTGCTTCGAGGAAACGCTCCGTGACGCCGGCCGCGATGATCGGCCGTTGTCCCGATCCGGCCGGTCGCGGCGGGGCAGCCGGCGCGGCGGGCGACGCCTCCGGCCGCCCGGCTTCGCCGTCGGCCGGCGTGGTTCCCTTTAGCCGCTCGATCTCCTTCAGCGTTAACGGACCCCGCAGGTAGCAGAGCGCCCAGCGGGTGCGGAACAGCACGGGTTCGTCGTCGTGCACGTTCCGCATCAGGAAGGTCCGCTGCCCGAGGTTCGACATCAGCCGCTCCAGCGTGCCGCGGTCCATGCCCACTGCCGCCTCGGTCCCGAGCAGACCCTCGATCACCCTCGCCTGGTCCCGCTCGGTTTGCAGCCGACCAATGAACCAGGTACCGGCATTGGAGAGCCCCTTGTAATCGAGGTCCACCGGGTTCTGGGTCGCGAGCACCACGCCGACGCCGAAAGCCCGCGCCTGCTTCATCAGCGTCAGCAGCGGCGGCTTCGACGGCGGTACGGCGACCGGCGGCAGGTAACCGGTGACCTCGTCCATGTAGAAGACCGCGCGCAGGCTGCTGGTGCCGCCCTGGCGTCGCATCCAGGCCACGAGCTCGTTGGCGACCAGCGCCACGACGAACATGCGCTCGGCATCGTTCAGGTGCGCGATCGACACGATCGCGATCCGCGGCCCGCCATCCGGCGTGAACAACAGGCGCTGGATGTCGAGCGGCTCGCCCTCGAGCCAGGCCGAAAAGCCGGGCGCGGCGAGCAGCGCGTTGATTCGCAGCGCGAGCTCGTTTCGAGCTTTCGCGGGCATGAAGGTTTCGACGTTGAATACGCCCACCTTGTCGAAAGGTGGCTTCAGCACCGCCTGGATCAGCGCCGCCAGATCGGGGCTGCGGGCGTTGCGCCATGCGTCATCGAGGATCGCGGA
>DATIRA010000080.1:0-2583 GCA_035470225.1 Steroidobacteraceae bacterium
CACGCGGTCGAGCGCATGCGTGGCCAGACCGGCTCGACGGTGCGCCTCACGGTTGAGCGAGATGGCGAGACGGAGCCGCTGCGGTTCGAACTCGAGCGATCCGAAGTGCATGTACGCACCGTGAGTGCGGCGCGGCTGCCGGGTTCGGTCGGCTACATGCGCATCACGCACTTCAATGACGAGACGCCACGCGATGTCGGCGTGCTGCTCGCGAAGCTGCAGGGCGCCGGGCCCCTGCGCGGCCTGGTGCTCGACTTGCGCGGCAATCCGGGTGGCGTGCTCGAGTCGTCCGTGGCCGTGGCTGACGAATTCCTGGAGTCCGGCGTGATCGTGATCGGCGAAGGCCGCAGGCCGGACGCGCGCTTCCGGATGAACGCGACCCCGGGCGACGGCCTGAACGGCGCGCCGATGGTCGTGCTGGTGGATGCAGAGTCGGCGTCCGGCGCCGAGATCGTGGCCGGCGCCCTGCGTGACCACGGACGCGCGACGCTGATCGGTCGAGCGACCTACGGCAAGGGCTCGGTGCAGACGATCATCCCGCTGAGCCAGGGACAGGCCATCAAGCTCACGACATCGCGGTACCTGACGCCGTCCGGCACCTCGATACACGGCCACGGCCTGGCACCGGACATCCTGATCCCCGAGAACGCGGCCGTCGCCACTGCGAACGGCGCGGCGGCGCCCGGAGCCGATCCCGTGGTCCGTTCGGCGCTGCAGTACCTGCGGGATCGCCGCCTGGGCAGTCAGCTGGCCCGGACCGCGGCGCGCTGAGCCTCGCCGGGTCGGCGGATGCACCCCATGGCGCGCGTGATCGTTCCTCTCGCCGAGGGTTTCGAGGAGATCGAGGCCATCACCGTGATCGACCTGCTGCGTCGCGCCGGTATCGAGGTCCGGACTGCCGCGCTGGTGAGTCGTCGAGTCACGGGCTCGCACGGCATTGCCGTCGAAGCGGACGGGCTGCTGGAGGACCTGCAGCATGAGACGTTCGACATGATCGTGCTGCCTGGCGGGATGCCCGGCGCCGATAACCTGAAGAACGACCCTCGCGTGCTGTCGCTGCTGCGCAGTTCGGACCAGCAAGGACGCTACGTCGCGGCCATCTGCGCTGCGCCGGGTGTGCTCGCGCATGCGGGCCTGCTCGAGGGACGGACCGCGACGAGCTTCCCGGGTTTCCTCAGTACGGAGTCGGCACCGGGGATCAGTCTCAGCGACGCGCCCGTCGTCAGCGATGGGCGGCTGGTCACCTCGCGTGGGCCGGGCACCGCGATGGACTTCGCGCTCGCGCTCGTGGAACTGCTCGAGGGACGCCGCGCCAGGCTCGAGGTCGAGAGCCGGCTGCAGCGACCTGGCTGAGGCGCGGCCCGCGGCTTGTGCCGCGCGCCGATTGCTTTACCATCGTCGCTGGCAGAGGCTGCGGCATCCGCGGCCCGGGAGCACATCATGACGGGTTTCCTCGTACGTGCAGCGATTTCGGCACTCGGACTCTGGGTCGCGAGCCACCTGCTGTCCGGCCTGTCGTTCGACTCGCCGACGAAGCTGCTAATCGCCGCGCTGGTGCTGGGCGTGGTCAATGCACTGGTACGCCCGATCGCTTTCATCCTCACGCTGCCGCTGACGATTCTGACGCTGGGCCTGTTCCTGCTCGTGCTCAACGCCGGGATGGTGGCGCTCGTGGCCTGGCTCGTGCCCGGCTTCCAGGTCGCCGGATTCTGGACGGCGCTGCTCGCGGCGCTGATCGTCAGCCTGGTGTCCTGGGCCGCCTCCAGCATGATCGGCTCCAGCGGCAAGGTCGAGATCTTCACGGCCAAGCACTGAACCGTCGTTCCCGGCGGCACGGAGCGGTCGCTACCGGCTCGCTAGTCCGGCGGGCCGCCTCGCGGCGCGCCGTGTTCAGTTGCGGCGGATCCCGACCCGGTAGAGCAGCAGCGCCAGCACGCCGACCACGAGCAGGCCGAGCCATTCACCGAACTGCAGCCCGGATGGCAGCGCCATCACGTCCGCGCGGCCCGACAGCACGATCGGAATCGCTATGACGATTCCCATCAGCGCCTCGCCCGTGATCAGGCCGGCCGCGAACAACACGCCGTTGCGCTTTGCGCGCTCGGTGTCCGGGTTGTCACCGTGGACGTGCAGCGCGCGCTCGACCAGGTGGGCGACCAGGCCGCCGACGAAGATCGGAACCGCGAGCTCGAGCGGAAGGTAGATTCCGACCGCGACCGCGAGCACCGGTGCGCGGAAGCTCGAGCCCCGCCTGGCGAGCCACTGGTCCCAGGCGATGACCGCTGCGCCGATCAGACCGCCGATCGCGATCATTCCCCACGGCAGCTTGCCGCCGAAGATTCCCTTCGCGACGGAAGCCATCAGCGTCGCCTGCGGTGCGATCAGCGGGTCCGGGTGATCCGCCGTGGGAACGCCGATGCCATAAGCCTTCAGCAACCGGTTCAGTACCGGGGCCATCACCAGCGCGCTCGAGGCCGCGCCGATCGCCAGCATCACCTGCTGACGCCAGGGCGTCGCGCCGACGATGTAGCCGCACTTGAGGTCCTGCAGGTTGTCGCCGCCGATGCAGGCCGCGCAGCACAC
>DATIRA010000081.1:0-4266 GCA_035470225.1 Steroidobacteraceae bacterium
AGGATGCGCGTGATCTCATCGAACATCGTGCGGATGTATTGCGCGCGCAGCGGTGCCTCGATGCCGAGCAGCTTCTCGATCGCACGCACGTAGCCGTGTTCGTTGCACATCATCGACACATAGTCGAGACGGTCCATGTAGCCGATCGACTGGTTGTACGGCTTCGACTCGGCGAGCTTCTCGGTGGCCCGGTGCAGCAGACCGATGTGCGGGTCCGCCTTCTGCACGACTTCGCCGTCCATCTCCAGCACCAGCCGCAGCACGCCGTGCGCGGCAGGGTGCTGCGGCCCGAAATTCATCGTGTAGCTGCGGATTTCAGCCACGGTCCGTCCCGCCCTTGAGTCCCGGGTCGTAGCGGTTGTCGTCGCGCAGGACGCGCGGCACCAGCGTGCGCGGTTCGATGCTGACCGGCTCGTATACGACGCGGCCCTTGTCCGGGTCGTAGCGCACCTCGACGTTGCCGATCAGCGGAAAGTCCTTGCGGAACGGGTGCCCGACGAATCCGTAGTCGGTCAGGATCCGGCGCAGGTCCGGGTGGCCGTGAAACACGATCCCGAACAGGTCGAAGGCCTCGCGCTCGTACCAGTCGGCCGCGGACCAGATCTGCGTGACCGTGGGCAGCATCGGCGGCTCGCCCGGCTCGCACCAGGCCCGCAGGCGCAGGCGCTGGTTGCGGGCGACGGAGAGCAGGTGATAGACGACCGCGAAGCGGCGCTCGCGCTGCGGATCAGCACCATCCAATGCACCCTCACCCGCCCTTCGGGCACCCTCTCCCGCTCCGCGGGAGAGGGCTTCTGCTCCCTCTCCCGCCTCGCGGGAGAGGGCCGGGGTGAGGGTCGGGCTGAGGGCCCGGCTCACACCACGGCTGAAACCGGTGCCGGTCGCGGAACTGGTCGCCCACTCGCCCCGGCCGTAATCGAGGTAATCGACGCCGGTCAGGTCGACCAGCTGCTCGTACGCGAACTCGGGCTCATCGCGCAATGCGCTGCGGAGCGGCAACAGGCGATCGGCATCGACCTCGAAGCCGAGCTCACCGCAGCGTGACTCGAGCCGCCGCAGCGAATCCCCGAAACGCCCGGCCAGCGCCGCCGCCTGTTGCTCGATTTTCTCGCTCATCTCGTCTCAGCGCGCGATGGTCTGGGTGCGGTGGATCTTCTGTTGCAGCTGCAGGATGCCGTACAGCAGCGCCTCGGCCGTCGGCGGACAGCCCGGCACGTAGACGTCCACCGGCACGATGCGGTCGCAGCCACGCACCACTGCGTACGAATAGTGGTAGTAGCCGCCGCCGTTCGCACAGGACCCCATCGAGATCACCCAGCGCGGCTCGGGCATCTGGTCGTACACCTTGCGCAACGCGGGGGCCATCTTGTTGACCAGCGTACCGGCCACGATCATCACGTCCGACTGCCGGGGACTCGGCCGGAACACGATTCCGAACCGGTCGAGGTCGTAGCGCGCCGCGCCGGCGTGCATCATCTCGACGGCACAGCAGGCGAGACCGAATGTCATGGGCCACATCGAGCCGGTGCGCGCCCAGTTCATCACCGCGTCTACCGTGGTCGTGACGAAGCCGCGCGGCGGGAGCTCAGAGGCCTCTAGTCCCACTCGAGGGCTCCCTTCTTCCACTCGTAGACGAAGCCGACCACCAGCACCAGCAGGAACACGCCCATCGCCGCCAGCCCTACGAGACCCACCGAATCGAGCGCGACGGCCCACGGAAACAGGAACGCGATCTCCAGGTCGAAGACGATGAACAGGATCGCGACGAGGTAGTAACGCACGTCGAACTTCATGCGCGAATCCTCGAAGGCCTCGAATCCGCACTCGTAGGGCGACAGCTTCTCGGGGTCGGGACGGCGCGGACCGAACAGGAACCCGAGCGCCACCAGCAGCAGTCCGAGGCCGCCGGCGACGACCAGGAAGATCAGGATCGGAAGGTACTCGGCGAGCATCGGTCCCGGCGAACGTCTCGAGCCCAAAACGAGCCGCGAATTCTATCAGGGACTGCTGCGACGCAGTAAGGTGTACAAACGAAAAGGCGAGCCCTCGGCTCGCCTTTGATCCATGGTGCGGATGGAGAGACTCGAACTCTCACGCCTTACGGCACTACCCCCTCAAGATAGCGTGTCTACCAGTTCCACCACATCCGCTCGAAAGACAGCGCAGTCTACTCGGCCGGCGTTCCGCCCTGCTCGGGAACCGCAGGAGCGTCCGTCGCCGGCGCCACCGGGATATCGACGGTCGGCAGCGTTTCGGGCATCGGCGCTTCCTGCTCCGTGACCACGCGATCCATCACGCTGGTCGGCTCGACGTTCCGGCTGAACAGGTAGGACAACCCGAGGCTGGTCACGAAGAACAGCGTCGCCATCACGGCCGTGGCCCGCGAGAGGAACGAAGCCGAGCCACGCGCGCCGAACACGGTTCCCGAGGCGCCGGCCCCGAAACCTGCGCCGGCATCGGCACCCTTTCCGCGCTGCAGCAGCACCAGGCCCACGATGCCTGCAGCGAGCAGCACGTGGAAGACGACGGCCAGCGTCAGCAACCAGTTCATTCCAACCTCTACTCCGATTTCAGCCGGCCGCCGCGCAGATCTGCGCGAATTCGTCGGCCTTGAGCGACGCACCGCCGACCAGGCCACCGTCCAGGTCGGGCATCGCGAACAGTTCCCGCGCGTTGGCCGCCTTCACGCTGCCGCCGTACAGGATCCTCACCGAATCCGCAATTGTACCATCCAGGGCCCGCAGGCTGGCACGGATCCGCGCATGGACCTCCTGGGCCTGCTCCGGCGTCGCGTTGCGGCCGGTGCCGATGGCCCAGACCGGCTCGTAGGCGATCACCGCGGCCGCAAAAGCCTTGATCCCGCTTACAGAGACCACAGCCTCGAGCTGGCGCCCGACGACCTCGAAAGTACGGTCGGCCTCACGCTCCTCGAGGGTCTCGCCGAGGCACAGCACCGGAACCAGGCCCTGCGACTGCGCCGCGACGAACTTTCGGGCGACGGCCTCGTCGGTCTCGCCGAACAGCTGCCGACGCTCCGAGTGACCCACGATCACGTGGCTGCAGCCAACGTCCCGCAGCATCGCGGCGGAGACCTCGCCGGTGAACGCACCCTGCGGCTCGGCGCAGAGCGACTGCCCACCGAGGCCGATACCACTGCCGTTCAGCTGCCTGCCGGTCTCCCACAGGTACGGAAACGGGGGGCAAACCAGCACCTCCGCCTGCCATTCGGGACGAAGACGGTCCATCAGGGACCTGACGAGGGCCGCGTTCTCGGTACGCGAGCCGTGCATTTTCCAGTTGCCGGCGACCAGGGGCTTGCGCATGAATTTCAGCCTGTGGGAGCCCCTGGACGAGGGGCCTTCCGCGAAAGGCGCGCGATGTTAGCGGCGCGAGTGCCGGAAAGCAATTCGCGGGACCCGTCCCGGGCGCCTCGATCTCTACAGCGAGGAGCGCACGACTTCGGCGAGGTCCTCCGCATGGCGGGTCACGGCAGAGTGGTCCCGGCCCTCCACCATGACCCGGATCACCGGCTCGGTGCCCGAAGCTCGAAGCACGACCCGCCCGGCACCCGCCAGCGACTGCTCCACCCGCTGCACCGCATGCCGCACGGCCGCCGATTCCATCGGGTCGCCGCGCTCGTTGACGTGGACGTTGATCATCACCTGCGGATAGCTCGGCATGTCCGAGGAAAGCTCGGCCAGCGTCCGGCCGGAGCGCTTCATCGCGGCCAGGACCTGCAGCGCGCTGACGAGCCCGTCACCGGTCGTCGTGCGATCGAGGCAGAGCAGGTGGCCGGAGGTCTCCCCGCCGAGAACACCGCCATGCTCCTTCAGCATCGCGAGCACGTACCGGTCCCCGACCTTGGCGCGAAGGAAAGGTACACCCAGCTCTGCGAGCGCGTGCTCAAGGCCGAGATTGGACATGACCGTGCCGACGACCGGACCGCTGAGCTCACCCTGCTCCTTGCGGTCCACCGCGATGATGTAGAGCAGCTGGTCCCCGTCGACGAGCCGGCCCAGGTGGTCGACCATGACCAGGCGGTCCCCGTCTCCATCCAGCGCGATCCCGGCGTCCGCGCCGAGCGCTGCGACCGTGGCCTGCAGCAGCTCCGGCTCGGTCGACCCGCAGCGCAGGTTGATATTGCGACCATTTGGCGAGCAGCCGATCGGAATGATCTCGGCGCCCAGGTCGGAAAGGACCCTTGGCGCAACCTTGTAGGCGGCTCCGTTGGCGCAGTCGATCACGACCTTCAGGCCGGAGAGGTCC
>DATIRA010000082.1:0-7448 GCA_035470225.1 Steroidobacteraceae bacterium
GACGCCGATGAACGCGTAGCCCTCGCCACCGAGCGACAGCGATATCACCGTCACGATCGCGGCGGCCGCGGAATTGACGAAGTTGTTGCAGACCAGGATGACGCCGATCAGGCGGTCCGGCTGCTCGAGCAGCTTCTCCGCGGTCTTTGCGGCCAGGCTGCCTTCGCGCGCCAGGTGGCGCAGCCGGTAGCGGTTGACGCTCATCAGCGCCGTCTCGGTGCTGGAGCAGAACCCGGACAGCACCAGCAGCACCGACAGCACCGCGAACAGCCAGGGTAACGGTATGTCCTGCAAGTCCTGTCAGCCCCAGTGCTTGCCGAGCAGCTGCTCGAGCACCAGCTTGCTGCCGAAATACGAGAGTCCGAGCAGGACGTATCCCGCCAGCGTCCAGCGCAGGGCCTTGCGGCCGCGCCAGCCGAAGCGCCAGCGTCCGAGCAGCAGCACGCCGAACACGACCCAGGCCGTGATCGCGAGCACGACCTTGTGCACCAGGTGCTGCGCAAAGAGGTTCTCGATGAAGAACGCGCCGGTCACGAGCGCCAGCGTCAGCAGCGCGAATCCGGCGACGATGCTCTGGAAGCAGCCGGACTCGATCGACTCGAGCGGCGTCAGTATGCGCAGCCAGCCGAGCGGCTTGCGGCTGCGCAGCCGCCGGTCCACCAGGACCTGGGCGATCGCCAGCGCAGCGCCAATGGTCAGGAACGCGAAAGCGGTGGTGGCGACCGCGACGTGGAAGGCGAGTTCCCAGCCCGGCCGGCCGGCGTCGAACGGGCGCGCCCCCTGCGAAAACGCGGCCTCGAGCACCGCGGCGATCAGCAGCAGCAGCGCCGCAGCGCCCCTCAGGCGCGGCTTCAGCGCCATCAGGATCGCGGTGACGGCGATCACCAGCCCGACCAGCGCGGCGGTGTCGCCCATCGAGAGCGCGGCGCCGGGCTCGAGGCTGTGCTCGTCGAACAGCGCGGCCGCGTGGACGATCACGCCCACCGTGGCGATCGCGTAGGCCGCGATGCGCCCGCCGCGGCCGCGGTGGGAATCGGCCCGGTAGGCGGCGATGCCGAGCCAGACGGCTCCGATCAGGTAACAGACGACGGCGATCAGGTGCAGCGGCAAGCGGGCGTCCGGCAGGGCGTGCGATTGTGACGTTGGAATGATCGCACAACAGGCCCCGGCTGAGGAGGCATCACGCGGCGTTGACCACTATAATTCGCGGCTTACCGCACACGCGGCGCGCCCGCGTCGCTAATGGCTCGCCAAGGGGCTCCAGCGTGTTCGACAAGCTTTCCTCCCGCCTTTCCACCGTCGTCGAGAGCCTCCGGGGCCGGGGTCGCCTCACCGAGGACAACGTCGCGGACACGCTGCGCCAGGTACGGATGGCGCTGCTGGAGGCGGACGTCGCGTTGCCGGTCGTCAAGGAGTTCATCGACGCCGTCAAGGCCCGGGCGCTGGGCCAGGAGATACACAAGAGCCTGACGCCGGGCCAGGCGCTGGTGCGGATCCTGCACGAGGAACTCGTCCGGGTGCTGGGCGAGGGCGTGCGGCCTCTCAACCTGCGCACGCAGCCGCCGGCCGTGATCCTGCTGGCCGGGCTGCAGGGCGCTGGCAAGACGACGTCGGCCGCCAAGATCGCGCTGTGGCTCCGCGAGCGCGAGCGCAAGCGCGTCCTGATGGTCTCGACGGACGTCTACCGGCCGGCCGCGATGTTGCAGCTCGAGCGGCTCGGCCAGCAGCTGGGCATCGACGTCGCACCCGCGGACGCCAACGGCCGGCCGGTCGAAATCGCAGAGCGCGCGCTCGCCGAGGCGCGCCGCGGCGTCTACGACGTGTTGATCGTGGACACCGCCGGCCGCATGCACGTGGACGAGGCGATGATGTCCGAGGTCCGGGACCTCGGCAGGGCGCTGAGCCCGATCGAGACGCTGTTCGTCGTCGACAGCATGGCCGGCCAGGATGCCGTCAACGCCGCGCGCGCCTTCGGCGAAGCGCTGGACCTGACCGGCGTAGTGCTGACCAAGGCCGACGGCGACGCGCGTGGCGGCGCGGCGTTTTCGGTGCGACACATCACCGGCCGACCGATCCTGTTCGTCGGCGTCGGGGAGAAGCCTGAGGCGCTGGAATCGTTCCAGGCCGAGCGCATGGCCTCGCGCATCCTCGGCATGGGCGATGTCCTGAGCCTCGTAGAGGAGGTCACCCGCAAGGTCGATCGCGAGGAAGCCGAGAAGCTCGCCCGCAAGGTCGCCAAGGGCAAGTCCTTCGACCTGAACGACCTGCTGGGCCAGCTCCGCCAGATCCAGGACATGGGCGGCGTCGCTGCGTTGATGGAGAAGCTCCCGGCGCAGCTCACCGGGAAAGCGGCCGCCGCTCCGCAGGCGAACGAACGCGAGATCAGGCGGCAGATCGCGATCATCTGCTCGATGACACCGGGGGAGAGGCGCTTCCCGCGCACTATCGACGGGTCCCGCCGGCGGCGGATCGCGGCCGGGTCCGGGACGCAGGTAGCCGAGGTCAACCGCCTGTTGAAGAACTACCTGCAGATGCAGAAGATGATGAAAGGCATGGGCAAGGGCCGGCTGGCGCGGATGATGAAGTCCATGTCCGGCCGCCTGCCCCCCGGGCTCGGCTGACACGGTGCCGTCCGCGGGCTCCCCGGGGAGTGCACCTCCGGGGCAGATGCGCGTTCTTCAATTCCAGCTCCGCTTTCGGTATAGTACGCGGCTCTTTTTTGGCCGGGCGTCCAATGCGGCGAGCGGCCGCTTGCAAGGCAGAGTCAGCAACTATGGTTACGATCCGTTTGAGCCGCCGCGGTGGCAAGAAGGTGCCCTTCTACCACGTCGTGGTCACCGACAGCCGCCGGCGTGGCAGCAGCAGCCTCGAGCAGGTCGGCTTCTACAACCCCGTCGCGCGTGGAGCCAGCGAGGAAGTGCGGCTCGATCTGGCGCGGATCGACGAATGGCTGGCGAAGGGCGCGCAGCCTTCCGAGCGGGTCCGGCAGTTGATCAAGAGCTACCGCAAGACGCAGCAGCCGGCCGCCGCCTGAGCGACGTCGAGACGTGGAGTCTCCCGGGGATTCCGCGGGGCGAGCGGTGGTCCTCGGCAAGGTGGGCGCCCCGTTCGGCGTCCGCGGGTGGGTGAAAGTCAGCTCGTACACCGACCCGCCCGAGGGAATCGTCGATTACGGCGACTGGGAGCTGGCCGGCTCGTTCGGCACCGAGCAGGTCCGCGTGCTGGGATGGAAGAGGGCCGGCAGGCAGATTGCGGTGCAGCTGGAGGGCCTGTCGAGTCGCGATGAAGCGCGGCGGCTCACGGGGGCAGAGGTCCGGGTGGACCGTTCCCGGCTGCCGCCGGTCGGGCCGGGTGAATACTACTGGCACGACCTGCTGGGATTGCAGGGCTTCAGCACGGCAGGGGAGCCGCTGGGGAGGATCGAGGGATTCCTCGAGCTCCCGGCACATCCGGTGCTGGTGCTGGAGGGTGATCGGCAGCGGCTGGTGCCGCTGGTGCCGGAGAGGCTGGCCGAGGTGGATCTGGATGCCGGTCGCGTGACGCTCGACTGGCACCCGGACGACTGAGGCGGCGGGGGGCGACGCGGGTGGAAATCGTCGTCGTGACGCTGTTCCCGGAACTCGTCGAGGCCGCGGTCGGCTTCGGCGTGCTGGGGCGGGCCGTGGACCGCGGCCTGCTGTCCGTCACGTCGGTGAACCCGCGGCAGTTCGCTGCGGATCCGCACCGCACCGTGGACGACCGGCCCTACGGGGGCGGGCCCGGCATGGTGCTGAAGGCGGAACCGCTGCGTGCGGCGCTCGAAAGCGCGCGGAGGCGGGTTCCGCAGGCGAGGTGCGTTTACCTCGCCGCCGACGGGGTGCCGCTGACTCAGCAGTCGGTGGCGCGCTTCGCCGGACTCGGCCAGCTGGTGCTGGTGGCTGGCCGGTACGAGGGCGTGGACGAGCGCTTCGTCGAGGCGTACACGGACGAGTCGGTGTCCGTCGGCGACCTGGTCGTGAGCGGCGGCGAGCTGCCCGCGCTGATGCTGATCGACGCGGTGGCGAGGTTGCTGCCTGGAGCGCTCGGCGACGCGGAGTCCGCGGCGCAGGAGTCGTTCGTCGGCGGTCTGCTCGACTGGCCGCACTACACGCGGCCCGAGGTCTGGGAGGACCGGCCGGTGCCGCCGGTGCTGCTGAGCGGCAACCACGCGGCGGTCGGCCGCTGGCGCCTGAAGCAGGCGCTGGGGCGGACGTTCGAGCGGCGGCCCGACCTGCTCGCGGGGCGGGAGTTGAGCGAGGTGGAGCGCAGGCTCCTCGAGGAATATTGCGCAGAGCAGGATGCGCTGCGACACGGAGCAGGGAGCGACCATTGCGGAAAGGTGCAACATGACTGACATCATTGCGACGCTCGAGCAAGAGCAGATCAATCGCGAGGTGCCGGACTTCGGGCCGGGCGACACCGTCGTCGTCGAGGTGAAGGTGAAGGAAGGCGATCGCGAGCGAGTCCAGGCCTATGAAGGCGTCGTCATCGCGAAGCGCAATCGCGGGCTCAACTCATCGTTCACGGTCAGGAAGATCTCGCACGGCGAGGGCGTCGAGCGCGTCTTCCAGACTTACAGCCCGGCCATCGGCGCGATCAAGGTCAAGCGCCGCGGCAAGGTGCGACGCGCGAAGCTCTATTTCCTGCGCGAGCGGACCGGCAAGGCCGCACGCATCGAGGAAAAGGTCTGAGCCCGGCTCCCCGGCCGCACGAGCGGCCGGGGACGGTGCATTAGGCTGCAGCGATGCTGCGATTCATCGGGCGCGTGCTGCACTGGATCTGGGGTGGCCTCGACGGGCTTCGCAAGGTCCTGCACCTGCTGCTGCTGCTGGTGATATTCGCCGCCCTCTGGGCGCTGTTCTCGCGCCCGATTCCGCTCGTTGCCGACAAGGCCGCGCTGGTGATCGCCCCGGCGGGTCCGCTCGTCGAGCAGTTGTCCGGCGATCCGCTCGAGCGGGCCGTCGCCGAGAGCCTGCGGCGGCGGCCGAGCGAGACCCTGCTCCGCGACGTCATCGAGGCGATCGATGTGGCGGCCGAGGACAAGCGCATCAGCGCGCTGTATCTCGACCTTGGCGGACTCGGCGGCGCAGGACTCGCCAAGCTGAGGGAGGTGGCCGCGGCCATCGACGCCTTCCGTGAGTCCGGCAAGCCGGTCATTGCGTTCGGCGACTTCTACGACGAGTCCCAGTACTACCTCGCCGCGCGCGCCGACGAGAGCTACCTCGACCCGCACGGCCTCGTGTACGTCGATGGCTTCGCCAATTACGGCCTGTTCCTAAAGGATGCGCTCGACAAGCTCGAAGTGGATTGGAACATCTTCCGCGTGGGCGAATACAAGTCGGCAGTGGAGACCTACAACCGCAACGACATGTCGCCGGCCGAGCGCGAGGAGAGCCTCGCCTGGCTCAACGGGCTGTGGAACGTATACAAGGCCGATGTCGCCGAGGCGCGCGGACTTCAGAGCACGGCGTTACAGTCCTACGCCGACGACGCCCCGGCGGCGCTGCGCCGTGCCGGTGGGGACCTGGCACAGATGGCACTGAATGCCGGCCTCGTGACCGGGCTCAAGGGCCGCTTCGAGGTGGAGGATCGGCTGGCAGAGATCACCGGCACGGATGAAGACACCGAGTCCTACGTCGGCGTGAGCCTCGAAGCGTATCTTTCCAACCATCGCTCGCAGTACGCACTCTCGAGCCGGCCCGATGACAAGGTCAGGATCATCGTCGCGGCCGGTGAGATCGTGCCCGGCGAGCAGCCGCCAGGCATGATCGGCTCCGACACGCTCGCCTGGCAGCTGCGCGAGGCGCGGCTCGACGAGGCGGTGAAGGCCGTCGTATTGCGGATCGACAGCCCGGGCGGCAGCACCTTCGCCAGCGAGGTGATCCGGCGCGAGGTCGCGGCACTTCGCGAGGACGGCAAGCCGGTGGTTGCCTCGATGAGCAGCCTTGCGGCGTCCGGCGGCTACTACATCGCGATGGATGCGGATCGAATCGTGGCGAGCCCCGCGACGCTGACCGGATCGATCGGCGTGTTCGCGATGTTCCCCACCTTCGAGCGTTCGCTCGAGAAGCTCGGCGTGCACGTCGACGGCGTGGGCACCACGGCGCTCTCCGGGGATTTCACGCCCGAGCGGTCCCTGGGCGAAGCGGGCCGCGAGATCCTGCAGCAGAGCGTCGAGTACGAATACCGGCAGTTCATCGGCCGCGTGGCGAAGGCCCGGGGCAGGACGCCGGAGCAGATCGACGCCGTGGCCCAGGGTCGCGTGTGGTCGGGTGAGGATGCGCTGCGCGTCGGGCTGGTGGACCGGCTCGGCGGGCTCGAGGACGCGACCCTGCTGGCAGCGGAGCTCGCCGATCTCGGCGATGACTACGACGTCGAGTATGCCGATGCGCCGCTCGGCCTGACCGAGGCGCTCGGCCTGCGTCTGCAGACGCAGGCTGCGAAGCTGGCCCGTGTGATCGTGCCCGCCCTGCCGGAGCTGGGCGTGCCGTTGTTGCCCGCTGCCGTGCGACCCGTCCTGCGGGGGTTGGACCGTTTCGAGCGACTCACCGACCCGCGCAGCGTGTACGCCTACTGCCTCGCCTGCATCGCCGAGTGACGCGCATCCCGCGCTGAGGCGGCCTCAGGCCGGCGCGCCTGCGCTGGCGAGGCCCGTGAGATACATCTCGATCTGTTCTTGGGACTTAAGGTAGAAGAGTTTCTGCCTGGCGAATGTAATGGAGAAGCGTGGGCAGGCGGCGGTCACCTCCGCCATCGCCTCCCGGGCCTCACGTTCGCGATCCAGGTAGGCGAGCGCGACGGCCTTGTGCGCCATGGTCCAGTACTGGCAGTTGGGGATCTCGCGGGCGCGGTCTGCCCAGGCGATTGCCGCAGGAAAATAGCGCTTGAAGATCAGCGCCAGTGCGCCGTAGGTCAGGAACGCCCAGCGCTGCGGATCGTTCGGGCTCATCTGTATCGCCAGCTCGAAGCGGTCTATCGCTTCGTCGTAGCGTCCCTGGTAGGCGAGCGTGTCGGCGAGTCCGCAGTGCGCCGCTGCGAAAGTCGGGTTCAGGCTGATCGCCAGCTCGTTTTCCCGCCGCGCGCTGTCGTACTCGCCGCGTGCAAGCTGCACGCGCGCCTTGAGCGCGTAGAACACTGCGTTCTGGCCGTCGATCTCGAGTGCGCGCTGCGTCGCCGCGAGCGCCTCGTCCAGCAGGTCTGGGCTCGGCTCGGTGTCCCAGTACACCATGCCGAGAACGACCGCATACGCCCACCAGGCATGCGCCTCACCGAACATCGGATCGAGCTCGCGACTTCGGTTCAGGAGCCGCTGCGCATCGAGGTTGTCCGCGGCGGTAAAGCGGAAGAAATGCGCGACGCCCAGGTGAAAACTGTCCCATGCCTTCAGGTCGGCATGCGGCGCGCGTATGACCCGCTGCCGTTCCGCGAAG
>DATIRA010000083.1:0-6499 GCA_035470225.1 Steroidobacteraceae bacterium
TCTTGTGCTCGATCACCTGCGGCCGGAATTCCGACCGTTTCTTCGCATACTGCTCCAGACTCCAGAGATCCTCCGGACGGAGCTTGCCGGCCTGCTGAGCCTGCGACGTAGTGTTCACTTGCTGACCTCCATTCTTATGACGCCCGCCTCGTTGATCGTTTCGCGATGTCGCCCGGGTCAGATTCCATAGGCCAGCCGCAGCAGCTTGAGCGGATGAGTCGGTTCGCGGGCTTCCTTGAGGCCCGACTCGATCTGCCGGCCCGCCATCGGGCAATCGCTGGCGTAGTAATCTGGCGACGCCGACTGGACGCGATTGAAAACCGGACGGCCGATCTTCATCGACACGGCCCGGTACTGCTTCTTGACCCCGTAGGTCCCGTCGTGACCTGAGCAGCGCTCGATCACCTCGAGCTCGGTCCCGGGCACGAGCGCGAGGGCATCGCTGGTCTTCAGGCCGAGGTTCTGAACGCGCAGGTGGCAGGGCACGTGGTAGCTCACCTTGCCCAGCGAGCGCTTGAAATCGGTCCGCAGCAGGCCCGCCTTGTGGCGAAGCATCAGGTACTCGAACGGATCGAACATCGCCGCGGCGACCTTCCGTACCTGGCCGTCTTCCGGGTACAGCAGCGGCAGCTCCTGCTTGAACATCAGCACGCAGGACGGGATCGGCGCGACGATGTCCCAGCCCTGCTCGACCAACGCGGCCAGCGCCGGCACGTTGACGTTTTTCGCCTTCTCGATCGACTCGAGGTCCCCGAGCTCGAGCTTGGGCATGCCGCAGCAGCGCTCCTGTTCCGCAACGGTCACCGCTATCCCGTTGTGCCTGAAGACGGCCGCGAGGTCCTCGGTGATATCCGGTTCGTTGCGGTTGCAGTAACAGGTCGCGAACAGCACGACGCGGCCCCGCGTCTCGTCGCTCGGCTGCGGCGCGGTCGTCGGATTGACGCCGCGCGCGACCCGCCGGCGCCCCGAATTGCTGTGATACGAAGGAATCGGCGCTTCAGGATCCACGCCGAGCGTCTTCTCGAGCATGCGGCGCCCGAGGCCGCTGCGATTGACGGCATTGACGACGCCCGAGACCACCGGGATTCCCGCCAGCGAGCCCACAGCGTCGGTCGAGGTGAGCAGCTTGTCCCGCATCGGCGTGCCGCCCTTGCGGAACTTGACGGCTTTCGCTCGCAGCATCAGGTGCGGGAAGTCGATGTTCCATGGGTGCGGCGGCACGTACGGGCACTTGGTCATGTAGCACATGTCGCAGAGGTAGCAATGGTCCACGACCTCCCAGTACACCTCGCGCTCGACCGCATCGAGTTCGCCGGTCGAGGATTCATCGATCGCGTCGAACAGCAGCGGGAAGGCGTTGCAGAGGCTGAAGCAGCGGCGGCAACCGTGGCATAGGTCGTAGACTCGCTCGAGTTCCTTGACGAGCGCCTCCTCGTCGTAGAACCCGGCATCGCGCCAGGCGATCGGGTGGCGCGTCGGCGCCTCCAGACTGCCTTCGCGTCCCGCGCTGGTTCGGGTGCCTTCCGCCATCGTCATCTCCTTGCCTGTGATTGCTACCGGTCCCCCCTGCGAACAGGGGCGGTCCCGCGGGACCCGCCCCCTTCTACGATCAGCGATGGCTGGCCGATCAGAGGGCGTCGAGCGCCTTCTGGAAGCGGTTCGCGTGCGAACGCTCGGCCTTGGCCAGCGTCTCGAACCAGTCGGCGATCTCGTCGAATCCCTCGTCGCGGGCGGTCTTTGCCATGCCCGGGTACATGTCCGTGTACTCGTGGGTTTCGCCGGCGATCGAAGCCTTCAGGTTGTCCGAGGTGCCGCCGATCGGCAGGCCGGTGGCCGGATCGCCCACCGCCTCGAGGTACTCGAGGTGCCCGTGAGCATGCCCGGTCTCGCCCTCGGCCGTGGAGCGGAACACGGCTGCCACGTCATTGAAGCCTTCGACGTCGGCCTTCTGTGCGAAATACAGGTAGCGGCGGTTCGCCTGCGACTCGCCCGCGAAGGCGTCCTTCAGGTTCTGTTCCGTCTTCGTGCCCTTCAGCGTTGCCATGCGTTCCTCCAAGCGTTCATTCGTTCAACTGCACTGGTGACAAGAATTTAGACTAAGTCTAACTCGTTGGAAAGTTAAAACCCTCCCGACCGATTGTCAACGCTAGCACCCTCCGGTGGCGGCGCCCATTCGGACAGATGGGTATTGCGCATCGTCCTGCGCGTTGACCCGGCTGCCGGGGCTGTGTAAGGCTCCCGCGCCGGAGGACCTGTGACGGCAAGAAAGACCAGGACGCCGGATTTCGAGGTGGCGCTCGCCGAACTCGAGGCCGTCGTGGAGCGCCTCGAGCGCGGCGAATTGTCGCTGGAGGAATCGCTGAAGCAGTTCGAGCGTGGAATCGAGCTCGCCCGCAGCTGCCAGGAATCCTTGAAGCAGGCCGAGCAGAAGGTCGAAATCCTGATGCGCAAGACGCCTGAGGCCATCCCCGAGCCGTTCGAAGAACAAGAGTGAGCAACCGTGAAGCCCGGGACCGCGCGGGCGCGCCGCTGCCCTTCGAGGCGCGACTCCAGGGCTGGCGCCTGAGGGTCGAGGCCCAGCTCGGCGAGTGGCTGCCTGCGGAGTCGACGCAGCCGGCGCGGCTGCACGCCGCGCAGCGCTACAGCGTGCTCGCGCCCGGCAAGCGCATCCGTCCCGCGCTGGTCTACGCGACCGCCGAGACGCTTGGACTGCCGCTCGGGCAGGTGGACGCAGCAGCCTGCGCTGTCGAGCTGATCCATGCGTACTCGCTGGTCCATGACGACCTGCCGGCAATGGACGACGACGACCTGCGCCGCGGTCGACCCACCTGCCACCGGGCCTTCGACGAAGCGACGGCGATCCTGGCCGGGGATTCGCTCCAGGTGCTCGCGTTCAAGCTGCTGGCCGCACACCCCGGTGCCCCTGCCGACCCGGCGGTCCGGGTCGGGCTGATCGAACTACTCGCCGATGCGAGCGGCACGACGGGCATGGCCGGGGGGCAGGCGCTCGACCTGGCTGCCGAGGGTACCCGCCTCGGGATCCCCGAGCTCGAGAAGATTCATTCGATGAAGACCGGCGCACTGATCCGCGCCAGCGTCGTGATGGCCGGGCGCTGTTCGCCCCGGCTCGACCCGGAGCAGGCCGAGGCGCTGGGACGGTTCGGGGCGACGATCGGGCTGGCCTTCCAGGTGCAGGACGACCTGCTGGACGTTGAGGGCGACACGACCGTGCTCGGCAAGCGCGCCGGCAGCGACCAGACACGCGGCCTGCCCACCTATCCGGTCATCGCCGGGCTGCCGGCGACCAGGGATCGGGTCAGGACGCTGCACGAGGAAGCGCGGGCGCGACTGACCTCCCAAGGCTGGGGCGACAGCCCACTCGCGGAGCTGTCGGCCTGGCTGCTTGGCCGGCGGCACTGAGGGCCACGGCACGGACGGCGGCGGGTGCGTGTAAACTTCGCGTCTGATGTCCGTCCCAGCGCTATATCCCCTGCTCTCGCGCATCGACTCCCCGACCGACCTGCGGCGCCTGCCGCCCGATCAGCTCGGTGCCGTCGCGGCCGAGCTGCGTGAGTTCCTGGTCCAGACCGTGAGCCAGATGGGGGGGCACTTCGCCGCCGGCCTCGGCACGGTCGAGCTGACCGTCGCGCTGCACTATGTCTACGACACGCCTCACGACCGGCTGGTCTGGGACGTCGGGCACCAGGCCTACCCCCACAAGGTGCTGACGGGCAGGCGCGACCGCCTGCGCACGATAAAGCTCAAGGGAGGGCTGGCGCCGTTCCCGAGCCCCGCGGAAAGTGAATACGACACCTTTGGTGTCGGCCATTCGAGCACCGCGATCAGCGCCGGCCTGGGGATGGCCCTTGCCGCGGCCCGAGCCGGCGAGCGTCGCCGGGTCGTTGCCGTGGTCGGTGACGGCGCGATCAGTGGCGGCCAGGCCTTCGAGGCGCTGAACCACGCCGGGTCCCTCGACCTCGACATGCTGGTCGTGCTGAACGACAACGACATGTCGATCTCGGAAAACGTCGGTGCGATGTCCCGGTACCTCGCCCGGATACTCGCCGGCAAGACCTATGCGGCACTACGCGAAGGCGGCAAGAAGATCCTGCGCAGCATGCCGACGGTCTGGGAGCTCGCGCGGCGCTCGGAGGAGCACGTCAAAGGCATGGTGCTGCCCGGCACGATGTTCGAGGAGCTCGGCTTCAACTACATCGGGCCGATCGACGGCCACGACCTTGACGCGCTGGTCAAGACGCTGACGAACCTCCGCGACCTGCCCGGGCCGCAGTTCCTGCACGTCGTAACACGTAAGGGCAAGGGTTACGCACCGGCCGAGGCGGACCCGATCAAGTGGCACGGACCCGGTCCCTTCGATCCGACGAGCGGGACGATCTACGGTGAAAAGGCGAGCGGCCCCAGTTACTCGCAGGTCTTCGGCCAGTGGCTCTGCGACATCGCGGAGCAGGACCCGCGCGTGATCGGCATCACGCCTGCGATGCGTGAAGGCTCCGGCCTGGTCGAGTTCTCGCGGCGCTTCCCGGACCGTTACTGCGACGTGGCGATCGCCGAGCAGCATGCGGTCAGCCTCGCCGCGGGCCTGGCTTGCGAAGGTGCGCGGCCGGTCGTCGCGATCTACTCGACCTTCCTGCAGAGAGCCTACGACCAGCTGATCCACGACGTCGCTCTGCAGAAGCTGCCCGTGGTCTTCGCGATCGACCGTGGCGGGCTGGTCGGCGGCGACGGCGCCACCCACCAGGGAGCCTTCGACCTGAGCTTCCTGCGCTGTGTGCCGAACATGGTCGTGATGACCCCGGCGGACGAGAACGAATGCCGTCAGATGCTCTACACGGGCATGACGCTGGACTGCCCGTCGGCGGTCCGCTACCCGAGAGGCCCCGGTCCCGGCGTGCGTATCGAGCAAGAGATGCGCGCGCTGCCGGTCGGACGAGCCGAACTGCGTCGCGAGGGAGGCTCCGGGCTGCTGCTGCTCGCCTTCGGTACGATGGTCGCGCCTTGCGAGCCGATCGCGGACCGCCTGGACGCAACCTTGGTGAACATGCGCTTCGTCAAGCCGCTGGACGTCGAGCTGCTGCTGGATCTCTCACGAAGGCACTCCTGCATCGTGACGCTGGAGGAGAATGCCGTGGCCGGCGGTGCCGGCAGTGCCGTGAGCGAGTGCCTGGGCGAGCACGGCGTCGAAGTGGCCGTGCACCACATCGGCATTCCCGATCGGTTCATCGAACATGGTTCGCGCGAGGACTGCCTCGAACTCGCCGGGCTGGATGCGGCGGCCATCGAGCGCTCCGTCACGCGCGCCTGGGTCGAGCATGCCCGGCTGCGCGCGGTCCCGGGCGGTCGTCAGACCGCTGTCTAGCAGGCCGCGATGTTCCCGGCCCACGTGCCCCGGCACCCGATGCGACAGGAAATCCGCAGGGCCCGCTGCTCCGAATGAACGACATCACGAAACGGGAAGATCGCAAGATGAGCAGCAGTGCACAGGTCGTCCGCGGAGCCGGCAGCGTAACCTCGATCGAGGACGTACAGGGTCGCGCGGACTCGCGCCGCATCCCGATCAACAAGGTCGGGATCAAGGACATTTTCCATCCTGTGCGGGTGCGCGATCGCTCCGGGGGCGAGCAGCACACTGTCGCTAAGTTCGACATGTACGTTGCGCTGCCGCAGCACTTCAAGGGCACGCACATGTCGCGCTTCGTCGAGGTCCTGCACCAGCACGAGCGCGAGGTGTCGGTCGAGTCGTTCCGTCAGATGCTGTCCGAGATGACCGAGCGCCTGGATGCGACCTCGGGTCACATCGAAATGCGTTTTCCCTACTTCGTGATGAAGCATGCCCCGGTCACCGGCGTCGCGAGCCTGGTCAACTACGAGGCCGCGCTCATCGGCGAGATCCACGACGGCGTCGAGCAGATGTGGATACGCGTCCAGGTGGCGGCGACCAGCCTGTGCCCCTGCTCCAAGCGGATCTCGGACTACGGCGCCCACAACCAGCGCTCGCACATAACGATCACGGCGCGCGTCCGCGAGCACATCTGGATCGAGGAGCTGATCGACGTCGCCGAGCAGGAGGCGTCCTGCGAGGTATTCGGGATCCTGAAGCGGCCCGACGAGAAATTCGTGACCGAGCGCGCCTACGACAACCCGAAGTTCGTCGAGGACATCGTGCGGGACGTGGCATTGCGGCTGAACGAGGACGAGCGCGTCCGGGCCTACACGGTGGCGGCCGAGAACTTCGAGTCGATCCACAATCACTCGGCGTATGCGCTGATCGAGCGCGACAAGGACGTCGTCGACGGCTGACCGGGCCGGCGGGTGGTTCGACTCAGCCGTCCAGAGGCCGCGAGTGCTCGCCGCGCTGCAGGCGGCCGATCAGCTCGCGCAGGAATACCTTGTGGAAGCGCAGCTGGCAGGACACCGAGGCCTGCTCGAGCAGCGTCGCGGATACCTTCAGCAGCCTGAGCGGCTCCTCGGCCTCGATCAC
>DATIRA010000084.1:0-2856 GCA_035470225.1 Steroidobacteraceae bacterium
AGCTCGTCGATGCCGTCGGTGATGTCCGACATCATGATGCGCTTGGACTCCTGCTCGCGGAAGTTGCGCCCGCAGAACTCGTGCACCGAGAGCACGGCGTTGTCCGCCGGATGGTAGGCGTAGTGCACGGTCGGCCGGTACACGACGCGGTCGCCTTCCTTCACCGACAGGAAGTCGGAGATCGAGATCGACTCGCCGTGGGTGATCAGGAAGCCGTGGAAGTGGCCGGCCTCGGGCGTCCAGGTACGAACCCTGGTGGCGCAGCCGGGCTGCATCAGGTAGATGGCGTTCTTGCGCCCGAAGTCCTGCTGCCGGCCGTCGCGCGGGAAGTGGCGCTCGTGCGTACCCCAGCCCATCTCCGCGGGCTGGCTGCCCTCGCTGATGAACCCGTCCACCGACCAGGTGTTGACGAACTCACCGGGCTCCTTCGCACAGGAGGCGACCTGGGTGTCCCGCTCCGCGATGTGGATGGTCTTCACGCCGAGGTTCTGGGCCAGCACGGCCCATTCCTCGCGGGTATTTGGATCGCCGCTGTCGACCCCCGTGTCCTCGGCCAGGTTCAGCAGTGCCTGCTTGACGAAGTGGGAAACGAGGCCGGGGTTCGCGCCGTGCGTGATGACCGCGGTCGGCGCCCGGGTCTGGGATTCGCGCAGTGCGAGCGCCTCCTCGCGCAGCGCGTAGTTGGTCCGCCGCGAGGGCGGAATCGTCGGGTCCGTGTAACCGCCGGGCCAGGGCTCGATGCAGGTGTCCAGGTACAGCGCACCCTTCTCCCAGCAGAACTTGATCAGCGCGAGGCTCGATACGTCGACGGAGAGGTTCAGCAGGAAGTCGCCGCGCCCCACCAGCGGGTCCAGCACGTTCTTGAAGTTCTCGCGGGTGAGAGGGTGCCGGATGAAACGGATGCCATATTCTGCTGCGACGTTCTGCCCGAGTTCGTCCGCGGTGACGATCGTGATCTGATCGCGTGGCATCGCGATGTGCCGCAGGATCAGCGGCAGCACGCCCTGGCAGATGCTGCCGAAGCCGACGAAGATCAGCCGCCCGGGGAAAGCGACATGGACCGGATAATTGCTCATGTTTTCAGCAACCAGCAAACAAGGTGTCAGGAGAGTCGCGCCGAGTGTACCGCGAAACGCGTGGCAGTCACTTCCGCGTTCCGCCGCGCGCTCAGCCGCGAGGCGCGCCGTCCCTCCAGTGCGGCGGATAGGTTCGATCGTATCCCGGCAGCGACTCCATGCTGCGGATCCAGCGGGAAATGCCGGGATAGGTCGCTTCCATCGGCAGGAAGCGCGAGCGAAGCTCGCCGGCCTCCCGCCTCTCCATCGCGCGCAACAGCAGCATGATCCCGGGGAACATCACCATGTCGGCGGCCGAGACGTGCTCGCCGACCAGCCAGTCCGCGTCGCCCAGCCGGCCCTCGATGGTCCTCGCTTCTCCGGCGAGCAGGTGGATCGCTTTGGTGAACTCGTCGACCTGCTGGTCCACTTTCTCGAAGAACACGGCCGACACGACCCGCATCAGGTGGCTTTCCACGTAGGCCTGGTACTCGCTGATCACCCGCATGATCGTGGCGCCGTCCTCGGGGTTGCGGCCGAAAAGCGGCGTTTCCGGGTACTTGCGGTCCAGGTAGTACAGGCAGGCGAGCGACTCGAACACTACGAAGTCGCCGTCCGTGAGCACCGGCACCCTGCCGCGCGGATTCATGCGCAGCATCTGCGGCGACTTGTGCTCCTGCTTGGAGAACTGCAGCAGGTGCGATACGTAGGGCAGCCGCTTGCATTCCAGCGCCAGCAACACGCGCCAGGCATAGGGACTGCCGCTGCCCCAGTACAGTTCGAGCGCCATCGAGAGTCCTCCGGCTGCCGGACGTGTTCACGCACGGTCCACTGGGGATTCTAATGACTGGTCATTCCGGACGATACTGGCACGATGACGGAACTGATGGATCACGGCACGCTGATCGAGGCAGAGGCGCTCGCGCCGCGGCTCGGTTCGCCGCGCCTTCGCGTGTTCGACTGCAGGTTCGACCTGGCCCGGCCGAGCTACGGCTCGCAGAGCTACCGCGAGGCGCACCTGCCCGGCGCCGCGTATGCAGACCTGAACCGGGATCTCTCTGCGCCGCCGACGCCTTCCAGCGGGCGCCATCCGCTGCCGGACCCCGAGTCGTTCGCGGCGCGGCTGCGCGCCTGGGGCGTCGACGACGGTTCTGAGATCGTCGCTTACGACGACGGCAGCGGCATGTTTGCGGCCCGCCTCTGGTGGATGCTGCGATGGCTCGGACACGACCGCGTCGCGGTGCTGAACGGCGGACTCGCTCGCTGGCGTCAGCTCGGGTTGCCGCTGAGCGGCGACCTGCCGCGCCCTGTGCCAGGGAATTTCCGTGCGCGACCGCGTCCCGGCATGACCGCAGACATCGAGTACGTCGCGGCAATCGCGACCGATGCCGGTGCGCGTCTGCTCGATGCGCGCGGCCCGGAGCGGTACCGGGGCGAGACGGAACCCATCGACCGCGTCGCAGGCCACGTGCCGGGAGCACGCAATCAGCCCTACGGGGACAGCGTCGGCCGGGACGGTCGTCTGCTGCCGGCAGCCGAACTGCGCGAGTTGCTGGCCTCCGGCCTCGCCGGAATCGCCGCCGAACGAACGGTCGTGATGTGCGGCTCCGGGGTCTCGGCATGCCACCTGCTGCTGGCGATGGAGCACGCAGGGCTCGGGGGCGCGAGACTCTATCCGGGCTCTTGGAGCCAGTGGTCCAGCGATCCGGCCCGGCCCGTCGCGACCGGGGAGATGCCGTGAGCACGCGGCTCCGGCGAAACTACCGCTGCTGGATGCTTCTGCTATCTTTCGCGCCTCGCT
>DATIRA010000085.1:0-14526 GCA_035470225.1 Steroidobacteraceae bacterium
AAAAGGGGACAGATTTATTTGCGGAGCCCGATGCAAGCCCGGAGGTTCGCATCTCGTCAGCCGTGATCAACAAACTGGGCGTGCGCACCGAGGCCGCGAGCCGCGGCCCACTCGAGCGCCGCGCCGAGACCGTTGGTTACCTGGGCTACGACGAACGGCAGGTGCGGCAGGTACGGCCACGCGCCGAGGGCTGGATCGAGGGTCTCGTGATACGCGCCGTGGGTGATCCCGTGGAGGCGGGACAGCTGCTGTTCCGCCTCTACTCCCCGGTTCTGGAAAGCGCGCAGCAGGAATACCTCGATGCGCTCGCGATCGGCAACCAGGAGCTGATCGAGGCGTCGCGTGCGCGGCTGCGCGCGCTCGGCCTGGATGCCGGCACCGCGAGCCGCCTGGCAGAATCCGGCCGGGCCGGCGGGCGAGTGCCATTCTTCGCGCCGGTCTCCGGCGTCGTGACGGCGCTCGCGGTCGAGGAAGGCTCGATGGTCACGCCGGAAATGGTCGTGTTGACGATCACCGAGCTCGACAGCCTGTGGGTCATCGCCGAGATTCCCGAGGCCCAGTCGGGTTGGGTGCGACAGGGCACCGAGGCCGAGCTCGGCTTCCCCGCCATGCCCGGGCGCACGCTGAGCGGCCGGGTGGAGTACGTCTACCCCGAGCTCGACCCCGAAACCCGCAGCGTACGGGCGCGTATTACGCTGGAGGCGCCGCCTGGAGTCCTGCGGCCGAACATGCTCGCATCGGTCAGCCTGCTCGGCGAGCCGGGCCACCCGGTCGTGAACATTCCACGCAGTGCATTGATTCGCAGCGGGACCGAAGATCGTGTCGTCGTGGCGCTGGGCGAGGGTCGATTCCAGCCACGCCGCGTGGTGCCGGGACTCGAGAGCGGCGAGCGGGTCGCGATCCTCGACGGTCTCACCGCGGGCGAGGAGGTCGTCGTTTCCGGCCAGTTCCTGCTCGACTCCGAGGCCAATCTTCGCGCGGGCCTGCGCCGGCTCGAGTCCGAGCCTGACCGGGACGACGCGGATCAGGCGGTGGTCGAGGGCGGCGAGGAAGCGTCCCATGAACATCATCACTGAGCCCGGAACATGATCACCGCGATCATCCGTGCCTCGCTCGAGAACCGGGCGCTGGTC
Organism: Steroidobacteraceae bacterium; assembly: GCA_035470225.1. Classification (GTDB taxonomy): domain Bacteria; phylum Pseudomonadota; class Gammaproteobacteria; order Steroidobacterales; family Steroidobacteraceae; genus DATIRA01. The sequence goes on from DATIRA010000085.1 coordinate 1,134, forward strand.
CTGCTGCTTTCGGCACTGCTCGCCGCGGTGGGGCTGTACTCGATCCGGCACACGGCGGTGGATGCGCTTCCCGACCTGTCCGACGTGCAGGTGATCGTCCGCACTCCATATCCGGGCCAGGCACCGCGTGTCGTGGAGGACCAGGTGACCTACCCGCTGACCACGTCGTTGCTGTCGGTGCCTGGAGCCACCACGGTGCGCGGCTACTCGTTCTACGGAGATTCCTTCGTGAACGTGCTGTTCGCGGACGGCACCGATCCCTACTGGGCGCGCTCGCGAGTGCTCGAGTACCTGAGCCAGGCCGCCGCGCGCCTCCCCGAGGGCGTGCGCCCATCGCTCGGTCCGGATGCGACCGGCGTCGGCTGGATCTACCAGTACGCGCTGGTCGACCGGTCAGGTCGCAACGACCTGGCACAGCTGCGCTCGCTGCAGGACTGGTTCCTGAAGTTCGAGCTTCAGGCGCTCGACGGCGTGGCCGAGGTCGCGACGGTCGGCGGCATGGTGAAGCAGTACCAGGTGGTGGTGGATCCGCTGCGGCTGCGCGGCTACGGAATACCGCTGGCGACGGTCGAGCGAGCGATCAGGGCCGGCAACCAGGAGGTCGGCGGCTCCGTCATCGAGATGGCAGAGGCGGAGTACATGGTTCGCGCGACGGGTTACGTCCAGCGCGTCGAGGACCTCGAGCGCATTCCGCTCGCGACCAGCCGGTCGGGCACGCCGGTGCTCCTTAAGGACGTCGCGGAAGTGCGCATCGGTCCGGAGATGCGGCGCGGCATCGCGGAGCTCGACGGCGAGGGCGAGGTGGTCGGCGGGATCGTGATCCTGCGCGATGGCGAGAACGCCCGCGACACGATCCGGCGCGTCAAGCAAAAGCTCGACGGGCTCCGCGCCGGCCTGCCGGCCGGGGTCGAGATCGTGGAGACCTACGATCGCTCCGGCCTGATCCAGCGGGCGGTCGAGAACCTCGAGAACAAGTTGATCGACGAGTTCGTCGTCGTCGCGCTGGTCTGCCTGGTGTTCCTGTTCCACCTGCGATCGGGGCTGATCGTGGTCATCGTGACGCCGCTCGCGGTGCTCGCGGCCTTCATCGTGATGAAGCTGCAGGGCATCAACGCGAACATCATGTCGCTCGGTGGCATAGCGATCGCGATCGGCACGCTGGTGGACGCGGCGATCGTGATGATCGAGAACGTGCATCGCAAGCTCGAGCACGCTCCGGCGTCGAGCGAGCAGCGAATGCAGGCGGTGTTCGAAGGTTGTCGCGAGGTGGGTCCGTCGCTGTTCTTCTCGCTGATGATCGTGGCGATGTCCTTCCTGCCCGTATTCACGCTCGAGGCGCAGGAGGGACGTCTGTTCGCGCCGCTGGCATTCACGAAGACCTACGCGATGGTCGCGGCGTCGCTGCTTTCGATCACGCTGGTGCCCGTGCTGATCTGGTGGCTGGTGCGCGGCCGGATCCGCCGCGAGGACGAGAATCCGGTCAATCGGGTCACGATGGCGGCCTACAGTCCCTTCCTCGGTCTCGCACTGCGGTGGCCCTGGACCGTGTCGCTGCTGGCGCTGGGCCTCGTGGCCGCGACACTCTGGCCCGCGAGCAGGCTGGGCACCGAGTTCATGCCGGAGCTGGACGAAGGGGACCTGCTGTACATGCCGACGACGCTGCCTGGGCTGTCGGCGGACGCGGCGCGTGCATTGCTGCAGCAGACGGACCGGCTTATCCGGACGGTACCGGAGGTGGAACGGGTGTTCGGCAAGGCCGGCCGTGCCGACACGGCGACCGACCCGGCACCGATCGAGATGTTCGAGACCACGATCATGCTCAAGCCGCGTGAGCAGTGGCGACCGGGCATGACTCCCGAGAAACTGAAGGCCGAGCTCGATGCGCTGGTCAGGCTGCCCGGGGTCTCGAACGCATGGGGATATCCGATCAAGATCAGGATCGACATGCTGGCGACGGGAATCCGCACACCGGTCGGTATCAAGATCATGGGGCCGGACCTCGCGGTCATCCAGCAACTCGGTCGCGCGATCGAGGACCTCATGCGCGAGGTGCCCGGAACGACCTCCGTCTACGCCGAGCGCACCGCGACCGGACGCTACATCGACGTGGATATCGACCGCGTCGCGGCCGCCCGCTTCGGGCTGAACATCAAGGACGTGCAGGACGTCGTTTCGAGCGCGGTGGGCGGCATGAACGTCGGCTACACGGTCGAAGGGCTCGAGCGTTACCCGGTCAACCTTCGATACCCGCAGGATTTCCGCGACTCGATCGGCAAGCTGCGCGAACTTCCGGTGGTGACGCCGACCGGGGCGAACGTGACGCTCGCCGACGTCGCGCGGGTAGAGGTCGTGGACGGGCCGGCCATGATCCGCAGCGAGAACGCGCGGCCCTCGGGCTGGGTGTTCGTGGACATACGGGGGCGGGATCTCGGCGGCTATGTCGCGGATGCGAAGCAGCGCGTCGCGGCGCAGCTCGAGCTGCCGGCCGGCTACAGTCTCGGATGGTCGGGTCAGTACGAATACCTGCAGCGCGCTGCGGACCGGCTCAAAGTGGTCGTGCCGTTGACGCTGGCGATCATCGTGCTGCTGCTCTACCTCAATTTCCGCAACATGCGTGATGTGCTGCTGATTCTCGGAGCCCTGCCGTTCGCGCTCGTCGGTGGCGTGTGGCTCCTGTACCTTCTCGACTACGAACTCTCGATCGCTGCGGCAGTCGGCTTTATCGCGCTGGCCGGCGTCGCGGCAGAGACGGGCGTCGTGATGGTCATGTATCTGCGGCAGGCCTGGCAGGCACGCCGCGCCGAGGCGCAGGCCGACGGCGTCGCGGCCACGCGGGCCGACCTGCGGGGCGCGATCGTGCAGGGCGCGCTGCTGCGCCTTCGGCCCAAGCTGATGACCGTGATCACAATCATCGTCGGTCTGCTGCCCATCATGTGGGGTAGCGGGACTGGCTCGGAGGTCATGCGACGCATTGCCGCCCCGATGGTCGGCGGGATGGCCTCTGCTCTGGTACTCACGCTGCTGATCATCCCGTCGCTGTACCTGATCGTGCATGGGTGGAATCTTCCCGACTCCGGTACGGGACGCGAGCAGGACCGCGGCGGAGGCTAAACTAGCGGCCATGGATCAAGCCAACCAGAAAGAGGCGGGCCACTGCTGCCACTCCGGCGCGACCGCGAGCCCTGCGCCGGCGCCAGCGGAGCCGCCGCCGGAGCAGAAGTCCTGCTGCCATGCCGGCGCCGGGTCGTCGCCGGCCGCCGCCGCGCAGGTCGTCCGGTACACCTGCCCGATGCACCCTGAGATCGTGGAGGACGGTCCCGGGGCCTGCCCGAAGTGCGGCATGGCGCTGGAACCAATGGTCCCGGCCGCTGCATCGCGATATGTGTGCCCGATGTGTCCGGGCGTCGAGAGCGCCGTGCCGGCGAGTTGCCCGAAGTGCGGCATGGCGCTGGAGCCGACGATGCCGGTGCTCGAGCAGGAGGAGAGCGAGGAATTGCGGGACATGCGGCGCAGGTTCCGCGTCTCGCTCGTCTTCACGGTGCCGCTCGTGCTGCTTGCGATGGCGGGCATGACGGACTGGGTTTCGAGTCGCGTCCCGGCTGCCGCGATGGCCTGGCTGCAGTTGCTGCTCGCGGCACCGGTCGTGATCTGGTGTGGCAAGCCCCTGCTCGAGCGCGGCTGGCAGTCGCTGCGCAACCGCAGCCTCAACATGTTCACGTTGATCGGTCTCGGTGTCACGCTCGCCTTCGGCTTCAGCCTGGTTGCCACGGTCGCACCGGACTTGTTCCCGCACGCTTTCCGCCACGGGGCGGGCGTCGGGCTTTACTACGAGTCGGCGGCGGCCATCGTGACGCTGGTGTTGCTCGGCCAGGTGCTCGAGCTTCGGGCGAGGCACGAGACGGGCGGGGCCCTGCGGGCGCTGCTGGATCTGGCACCGCGGCAGGCCAGGCGGCTCGTTGAGGACGGGCAGGACGAGGATGTGCCGCTCGAAGAGGTGCAGAAAGGGGATCGGCTGAGAGTGCGGCCCGGTGAGAAGGTGCCGGTGGACGGCAGCATCGAGGAAGGGCGCGCCTCGATCGACGAGTCGATGGTGACCGGCGAGCCGATGCCGGCAGCCAAGGGCCCGGGCGACGAGGTCATCGGCGGCACGCTGAACGGCGAGAGTGCATTCGTGATGCGTGCGGAGCGCGTCGGCGGCGAGACGCTGCTCGCACGCATCGTGCAGACCGTAGCCGAGGCCCAGCGTAGCCGGGCACCGGTGCAGGCGCTCGCTGATCGCGTCTCGGCCTGGTTCGTTCCCGCCGTCGTGCTGGTGGCGCTGGTCGCGGCGCTCATCTGGGCCGCGATCGGTCCCGAGCCGCGTCTCGCCTATGCGATCGTCATAGCCGTCAGCACGTTGATTATCGCGTGCCCCTGTGCGCTCGGGCTCGCGACGCCGATGTCGATGACCGTCGCGATGGGTCGGGGCGCGCAGGAGGGCGTGCTGTTCAGCGATGCCGCGGCCATCGAACGACTGCAGCACGTCGACACGCTGGTGCTGGACAAGACCGGAACGCTGACGGAAGGCAGGCCGGAGGTCGTGACTGTGCTGCCGGTGGAGGGAGTCGCGGAGTCGGAGATGTTGCGCTTCGCCGCGACGCTCGAGCAGTCGAGCGAGCATCCGCTCGCGGCTGCGATCGTCCGCGAGGCCGAGCGGCGCGAGATCAGGCTGGGTCGCAGCTACGGCTTCGAAGCCACCGCGGGACAGGGAGCCAGCGGCGTCGTGCAGCTTCGCAAGGTGGCCGTCGGCAACGAGCGGTACATGGAGTCTCTCGGGCTGGACCCGTCAGAGCTGGCGCCAGAGGCTGAAAGACTTCGCGAGCAGGCGCAGACGGTCGTCTTCGTAGCGGTCGAGGGAAGGCTGCTCGGGCTCGTCGGGATCGCCGATCCGATCAAGGAGGGCAGCTGGGAAGCCGTGAAGACGCTGCAGGCGGAGGGTCTGCGGCTCGTGATGCTGACCGGCGACCACGAGAAGACTGCGCGCGCCGTGGCTGGGCAGCTCGGCATCGACGAGGTGATCGCGGGCGTGCAGCCGGATCACAAGGCGGACGTGGTCGGCCGGCTGCAGCAGCAGGGTCGCAAGGTGGCGATGGCCGGCGACGGCATCAACGATGCCCCTGCGCTGGCTACCGCCGATGTCGGCATCGCGATGGGCACGGGCACGGACATCGCGAAGCAGAGTGCTGGCGTGACGCTGGTCAAGGGTGACCTGCGCGCGATCGGCCGGGCGTTGAAGCTGAGCGAGGCGACGATGCGCAACATCCGCCAGAACCTGCTCTTCGCGTTCGGCTACAACTCGTTGGGCGTGCCGATAGCCGCAGGCGTGCTCTACCCGCTGGTCGGTATGCTGCTGAGCCCGGCTTTTGCTGCCGCGGCGATGTCGCTGAGCTCCGTCAGTGTGATCGGGAATGCATTGCGACTCAGGAGGGCCAGGATCCAATGAAATGTGCCGGACTGGCCGATCTGCCGGGCCGCAAGGATGCAACAGGAGCGCACGTGCCGGCGTTTCGCCGGCCTGCGGAAACATTCCGGACCGCGCCATGAGCAGGACGCTCGCAAGCACGCCGCGTCGGGACGGCTATCGGATGCCAGGCGAGTTCGAGCCGCATGCGGGCTGCTGGATGCTCTGGCCCGAGCGGCCGGACAACTGGCGCCTCGGCGGCAAGCCGGCGCAGGCGGCGTTCACCGCGGTCGCGTCTGCGATCGCCGGCAGCGAGCAGGTCACGGTGGGCGCGTCGGCCGGGCAGTATGCGAATGCGCGCCAGATGCTCCCTCCCGCGGTGCGCGTGGTGGAGATCTCCAGCAACGATGCGTGGATGCGCGACGTCGGTCCGACCTTCGTCGTGAATGATCGTGGCGGGCTTCGCGGCGTGGACTGGGAATTCAACGCCTGGGGCGGTCTGAACGGCGGCCTGTATTTCCCCTGGGATCGTGATGATGCGGTGGCGCAGAAGGTGCTCGAGATCGAGCGCTGTGACCGCTACCGCGCACCGTTGATCCTCGAGGGCGGATCGATCCACGTGGATGGGCAGGGCACCTTGATCACGACCGAGGAGTGCCTGCTGAACGAAAACCGCAATCCCGGACTCTCGCGTGATCAGATCGAGACGCTGCTCGGCAGGTACCTGTCGGTCGAGCAGGTCATCTGGCTGGGTCGTGGCACGTTCATGGACGAGACGGACGGGCATGTAGACAACCTCTGCTGCTTCGCCAGGCCCGGCGAGGTGTTGCTGCACTGGGTGGACGATCGCGACCACCCGGACTACGAGCGATGCCGTGATGCGTTTGAGCGCCTGGCCGCCGCACGCGACGCCCGCGGCAGGATCTTGAAGGTTCACAAGCTGCCCGCACCGGGACCGCTCCACATGACAAAGGCGGAAGCTGAGGGCGTGGATGTGGTCGACGGTACGCAGCCCCGCGAGGCGGACGCGTGGCTGGGCGGTTCTTACGTCAACTTCTACATAGGCAACAAGCGCATCGTCGTCCCGCTGCTCGACGAGCGCCGTGACGCCGCGGCGTTGCGCAAGTTGAAGCGGCTGTTTCCACGCCGCGAAATCGTCGGCGTGCCCGGCCGCGAGATCCTGCTGGGCGGTGGCAACGTGCATTGCATCACCCAGCAGGTTCCATTGCCGCCGGTTGCCCCGGCGGCCGCGCGCAGGCGACGCACCAGCAGCAGGCTCAAGGTCGCACGCGCCGCCTAGCGCCTCCAAAGGGGACATCCAAAGGGGACAGATCTATTTGCGTGCAAATAAATCTGTCCCCTTTGGGTTCCTCAGGTTCTTTGCGCCGGGTCGGAATCACTTCCGCCGTGGCGTCTCGCCCGGTGCCTCGAAGCGGATCCTCTTGTGAGTGCCGTCGCAGTAGGGCTTCTTCGCCGACGCGCCGCAGCGGCAGAGCCAGGACTGCGTCGTGGAGTCGATCGTGCGGCCACCGGCCGAGCGGATCGTGAGCGGCCCCGTGATCCGCAGCGGTCCGTTTTCGACCGGCGTGACGACCAGCGAACCGTGCGGAGGTTCCTGCGACCCCGGGGACTGAATCGACGGTTCGCCGGACGCGACGAAGTTGGCCGCGTGGCTCCCGTCGCAAAACGGCTTTCGTTTCGATCGGCCGCAGCGGCACAGGTGCGCCTCGCTCATGGCCCGGCCCTCGACCGTCAGCTCGCCTTCAACGGTCAATGGCCCGTTCTCGTTGATGGTCAGTACGTTACCGGGGCCGCGATCAGCCATTGCGTCACCTCGATTGCCACTGGATTTCGGCGAACAGGCTGCGCCCGCGGCCCGGGAAATACCGGTAGTTGCCGAAGGCGAAATCGGCACGGTCCGCGTACTCCCGGTCGAGAGCGTTCATCAGGCGCAGGAATGCCATCCAGCCTCCCGGCAGCTGCCAGCCCAGTCTCAGGTTGAGCAGTTCGTGTCCCGGATAGCGATGCTGGTTCGAGGCGTCGAGCCAGTACTCTCCGAGCACCTGCCATTCGGCCTCGGCCCTGAGCGCCGCCGTCGGCGACCACTCGAGCCGGAAGTTGTGCATCTGCCTCGGGGCCGTGTCGATGTCGTTGCCCTTGGTGATCTGCTCGCCGGCCTCGACCGCACGCGAGAACTCGTAGCGATGCCGCGCGAAGCTGCCCGCGGCCCGGAATTCCAGCGAGCTCAGCAGTTGCCAGCCGAGCTGGTACTCGAAGCCCCGGTGCGAGGTCCGGCCGTCGCCCACATAAAAGCCGTTGCTTTCGCGCAGCACTACGTTCTTCTTGCGCATTGTGTAAGCCGCGAGCGCGAAATCGAGACGGGGCCAGGCGCCCTTGAGCCCGAGCTCGAGTGAGTCGATCTGCTCCGAGTCGAGGTTTGCACGTGCCTGCTGCCGCTGCAGGCGATAGAGCTCCGTGGCCTCCGGCGGCCGGAAGCCGCTGACCGCAGTCATATAGGCGAATAGCCCCTCCCGCAGGTCCAGCCCTACGCTCAGTTTCGGCGCGACGTCGAAGAACGAGTCCTCCCGGTCCGCGGGTCGGCTGTAGAGGCAGCCGCCGTAGGGGCAGGGCACTCCGTCCTCGTCAGTGTTTCCTGCGAGCATCCGGTTGTCGTAGTCGTAGCCCACGTACTCCGCACGCAGACCCGCGGCGACGCTCCAGCGCTCGCCCAGCTGTCTCTCCAGCTGACCGTACAATGCCGCGACACTGGAGCGGACGTCGTAGTCGTAGTGCCTGCCAGCAGGGCGGATCGCATTGGCAATCTCCGAGCCGCCGGTGGTCGTCGCGTCCTGGGCCTGGTAAAGGAAGGTGTCCGCGTACTCCAAGTCGAGCCCGGTGGTCACCCGCCAGCCCGAGCCGGTCTCGCTGCGCAGCGTGCTCATCAGGCCGAGACTCTGCTGGCCATTGCGCTCCAGCGGCTTGCCGAGCAGGAAGTGCTGCAGGAACTCCATCTGCGAGCTGCGCACGTATGGCCGGAACTCGAGCCGGGCCGACTCGAGCAGGTCCGGCTCGAACAGTCCCGTCAGTCGCACCGCGTAGGCCTCGCGGTAGGCCTCCGGGTTCAGGTTCTGGCGCCTGAGCGTATCGTCCTGGTACGCGTCCTTGCCGAGTATGAACCCGGCCGTGTCCTGGTCCAGCCAGGTGGCGGCGAGGTCCATGCGTCCCGGCGTGTCGCCGAACGTGCCGGCCAATGCCGCGTTGATCTTGGCCTCATCGAAGCCGGAGTCGTCCCGCCATCCACCGTCGTGAGTGTAGTGCGCACTCCATCCCGCAGTGCGGGCGGAGTCCTGCAGGCGACCGCTGCCCTTGAGCCGGTAATAGTCGTCCGGCCCCGCCTCGAGGCCGATGCCGAACGCGGGCAGCTGCCCGGGCGCCGGCTGCAGCACGTTGATCGTGCCGTGCACGGCATTCGAGCCGTACAGTGCGCTTCCCGGCCCGCGCAGTACCTCGATCGCGCGTGCCTGCTCCGTGTTGATCTCGAACATCTCGTTGACGTTGCAGAAGCCGACCGGCCGGATGGGTATGCCGTTCTCCAGGTACAGGAACTCGCCGCAGGAGCCCGCCCCGGTGAATACCGGTGAACGCACCGCCGTCAGGCTCTCCTGGCCGCTGCCCCGCTGGATCAGCGTGGCGGGCAGCCGATTGAACGACTCGGAGTGATGCGTCGACCCGATCAGCGCGAGCATGTCCGCATCGAGCTTGCCGATGCTGAACGGTGTCCTGAGCGCCGGCGTCTCCTGCCGAGATGCGGTGACCAGGATTTCCTCCAGGTCCGATTCCTCGGCGTTCGCGCTGCCTTGCACGCCGAGCAGGCCGCACATTGCGGCGATCGCCAACGCCCCGAGCAGCGCTTCGTCGCGATTGAAGCCAGTCTGAGTCACTCGTTGAGCAGCCCCTGTTGCCACAGTGGATTATCCGTGATCGAACCTTGCTGCAAACCTTCAATTGCACGCCGTTTGCTAGTATCGCGACCGGCGCGAACCGGAGCGATGCCGATGCCAACACGACAGCCGCGGTCTTCCACGGCAGCATTTCTCGCATTCGTGGCGGCCGGTGCCGTGGCGGCGCTGCTGCCGCCCGACTGCCCCGCCGATCAAGCCTCGATGGAGCGCCCGAGGGTCGGCCTCGTGCTCAGCGGAGGAGGCGCGCGTGGCGCAGCCCACGTCGGCGTGATTCGCGCGCTGGAGGAGATGCGGATTCCGATCGACGCGGTCGCCGGCACCAGCATGGGCGCCGTGGTCGGGGGGCTGTACGCGGCCGGGCTCAGCGGTGCCGAGATCGAGTATGTGTTTCAGCGCCTCGACTGGCAGGAGCTGTTCCGGGATCGGGCGCCGCGCCGCGACCTCGTCTATCGCCGCAAGCAGGATGACCGCAGCTACCTGGTCCGGCAGGCGCTCGGCGTGCGCGCGGGGGAGGGGGTGGTGCTGCCGATCGGCCTGGTGCAGGGGCAGAAGATCACGCAGGTGCTGCGCGACGCCACCGCGCCGGTCGCGGACGTGAAGGATTTCGACCGGTTGCCGACGCCTTTCCGCGCTCTCGCGACGGACCTCGAGACCGGCGATGCGGTCGTGCTGGGCGCGGGCGACCTCGCCACGGTGCTGCGGGCGAGCATGTCGGCCCCGGGCGTGCTTGCGCCGGTCGAGATCGACGGGCGGCTGCTCGTCGACGGCGGAATGGTCGACAACCTGCCCGTCGAGCTGGCGCGCCAGATGGGAGTTGACGCGCTGGTGGTCGTCGACGTCAGCTTTCCGCTGGCCGATCGCGCGGGCCTGCAGTCTGCGATCGACGTGACCAACCAGATGATCGGCATCATGGTGCGCCGTGGCACGCTCGCCTCGCGGGAGTCGCTCAGCAGTGAGGACATCCTGATCGAGCCCGACCTGGGCCGCATGACGGCCTTCGACTTCTCGAAGGTCCCGCAGGTGATGGCTGCAGGCCGGGAGGCAGTCTCGCAGGCCGAGGCACGACTCGCCGGCCTCTCGCTGAGCGATGCTGGATACGCCGGTTACCTCGCGCGCAGGAGCGGCACGCCGCGCGATGAGGTCCAGGTCGCGTTCGTTCGCCCCGCGCCCGGCTCCGAGCCGGATGCGGCGCGGATAGCGGCGGCGTTCGGCGACCTCGAGGGGCGGCCGCTCGACACCGCCGATCTGCAGCGACGCCTGTATCGCGAGTACGGGCTCGACGTCTACGAATCCACCGATTATCGCGTCGTCGAGCGGGACGACGAGCAGGGCCTCGAGATCGACCTGCGGCGCAAGTCCTGGGGGCCGAACTTCCTGCGCCTCGGCGTGAGCGTCGAGCAGGACTACGAGGGCGGTGCGGTAGGAAATGCCGCGGCACGCTTGCTGATGACCGGCTTGAACACGCTCGGCGCCGAATGGCTCACAGACGTGCAGCTGGGCGAGGAGCCGCTCTTCTACACCGAGTTCTTCCAGCCGCTGTCGTTCACGAACGGGCTGTTCATCGCGCCGGCCTTCCGCTACGAACTCGAGACGCTGCAGGCGGTCGAGGACGGCCAGCGCATCGCGCGCTACCGGATTCGCGACTCCGAATTCTCGCTGGCGCTCGGCGCGGAACTCGCCAGCTGGGGCGAAATCCGCCTCGGTGGCCGCTACGGCAACGGCAGCACCCGGGTGATGATCGGCGACCCGGGCCTGCCGGAGGGCGAGTTCGACATCGGCGGATATTTCTTCAACTTCGGCTACGACCGGCTCGACAGCGCCTATTTCCCGCGGCACGGACAGGCTTTTCGTGCGTCCTGGCTGGCCGACCGCGAGTCGTTGGGCGCAAGCCGGGACGCGGACATCGTGTCTGCGTCCTGGCAGTTCGCGCGCAGCCACGAGCGCTACAGCATGGTCATCTCGATGGAAGCGGGTTCCGCGCTGGATGACCGCGTCAACTCGCCGCAGGACCTTTTCACGCTCGGCGGCTTCCTGAACATCTCCGGCCTGCCCACCGACGCACTCGCCGGAACGCAATACGGCATCGTGCGAGGAATCGCCTACCGGCGCATCAGCCGCGGCGGCACCGGATTCTTCGAATTTCCGGCGTACCTGGGGTTTTCGCTCGAGGCAGGCAATACCTGGTTGACGCAGGACGACGTGGACTTAGGCAACCTGGAGACGGGCGGCAGCGCGTTCCTCGGCGCCGAGAGCCCGTTCGGGCCCGTCTACCTGGCGGCGGGATTCGCCGAAGGCGGCGAATCGGCCTTCTACCTGTTCCTCGGCAAGACGTTCTAGGACCCAGCCCGCATCCGATAATATCCGCCGATGGCAACCTGTCACGAGCACAACCTGCGACGACCGCTGCCCGAGCAGCGTCCGTTCGGCATCCGTGTCCGCCTGCGCAAGGGCGACCCGTTCCGCCGGCTGCTCGGCGACGACTGGACGCATGAGCACTGGTTCGAGACCCGTGAGCAGCGCGAGGATGCGCTCGCGCGAATGAGTGGGCGTTACGTCTACTTTCGTCCGGGCGACCAGCCCGCGCTCGATTTCGAACGCTTAGGCCCCGCCTGAGCCGCGGCGAAGCTCCGCACGCTGCAACGCTCTGCCCTTGCAGAGACTCCCTAGCGCTGGCCGCGGTCGCCGGCGCCCTCCCGGTCCGACCATCCAAGCAGTCTCCGCGTGATCACGCGGTAGACGGGTTTTCCGGTTCGCGCCCAGGCGGCCGCGATGACCGAGCGGCGCGCGAGGATGCTGCGCTGCCGATCGCTCAGGCAGGACGCGCAGTAGCTGCGCTTGTGCTTCAACAGGTGCCGCAGATCGTCGTACGCGAGCGCCCGGAACGCACGCCCACGGTGGCGCGGGCGCGCGGCGAGCTGGAAGTCGACGAGAGCAGGACGACCGTTCGCGGTCACGAGCCAGTTCGGTTCCTTGGCCAGGTCGTTGTGCACCACTCCCGCGGCGTGCAGCCGACGCAGCAGCCGCAGCGCCTCGCGGAAATAGCCGGGATCCTCCGGCCGGGCCTGATGCATGGGCCGGCCATCGATCCAGCTGCGCCTCAGTCTGCGGCCGTCCCAGTACAGCAGCTGCGGTACCCCCTCGATGCCCTTCAGCGTGCTTAGCGCCCGCGCTTCGCGCCGGGCCAGCGAGCGGGCCAGTGGACGCAGCCACCAGCGTGCCTCGCCGGTATCCCGCTCGACGGCAATCGCCACGGATCCGGGCCCATTGTCATTCACGCGGCATACCAGGCCGAACGCGTCGCGTTTCAGCAGCGTCCTGCTCTCGCTCGCGTTCACGGCAACCTGAGCAAGGCCGGTGACACGCCCGCGGCCTGCGACAGGTCCGCCAGCTGCAGCAGCAGGTACGCGCCGAACAGCGAGGCCGCATCGACGATGGATTTGAAGAACACGCGTGGCCGCAGTTCCGTGCTCTCCGGCAGCTGCCCGTCGAACCTGCGGGGCCACAGCGCCGGCACTGCGCGACGATAGGCCTCGAAGGCATCGCCGTGAAGCTGGGCCAGCAGCGCGTCCTCGCGTCGGATCGCGCCGACGAAAATCAGCGCGAACGCAGCGCCCAGTACCAGCGTGATCACGACGCTGCGGCTTGCGAGCCCGAGGCCCAGCATGCCGATCCAGGAGAGCGCGTAAAGCGGATGCCGACAGGCGGCGTAAGGGCCGGCGCGCACCAGCGTCGTATCCTTGAACCCTGCTATGAAGGCCGAGGTCCAGACCCGCCCGAGCGCGGCGCAGACGACCAGCGCCAGCCCGCCGAGACGGCTCAGTTGCCCCCAGGTGCCCTCGAGCAGATCCCTCTCGGAGACTGATACAAGCACGACGACCAGGCCGAGCAGCGCAGCCGTCAGCCTGAGGCGGGGCGTGCTGCGCGAGGTAGCCATGCGCGGATTGTAGTCGCCCGCTACAGTTCGCACATGGAATGGCTCAGCAGCTACTTC
>DATIRA010000086.1:0-4866 GCA_035470225.1 Steroidobacteraceae bacterium
TCCTCGCGGTACTTTCGCGCCCAGATCTGCGCCCACCCGATGAAGAATCGCTGATCGCCGCTCAGGTCGTCCAGCTCCGGTGCGCTCTCCCCTGCCAGCGAGATCCGGTACGCCTTGTGCGCCACGGTCAGCCCGGAAAGATCACCGATGTTCTCACCCAGCGTGAGCTCACCGTTCACGTTGAGCCCGGGTAGCGGGCTGAACGCGGAATACTGCTTCACGAGCTCCTCCGCGCGCGCCTGGAAGCGACGGTCGTCCTCGGGCGTCCACCAGTCGCGCAATGCGCCGGCGTCGTCGAACTTGCGTCCCTGGTCGTCGAACCCGTGGCTGGTCTCGTGGCCGATCACGGCGCCGATGCCGCCGTAATTCACCGCGTCGTCCGCGCGGAGGTTGAAGAACGGCGGCTGCAGGATCGCCGCCGGGAACACGATCTCGTTGGCGAGCGGATTGTAGTACGCGTTCACGGTCTGCGGCGTCATCAACCACTCGTCGCGATCGACCGGCCGGCCGAGCTTGGCGATCTCGCGGCGATAATTCGCCTCGCGCGCCCGGAACACGTTGCCAACCAGGTCGTCCCGCCGCACCGCGAGGCCGGGGTACTCCTTCCACCGGTCGGGGTAGCCGATCTTGACCGCGATCGCGGCGAGCTTGCGATGCGCCTCGTCGCGGGTGTCCTTGCCCATCCAATCGAGCTCGTCGATCGAGCTGCCGAATGCGCGCAGCAGGTTCGCGACCAGCTCGTCCATCCGGCGCTTCGCCTCGGGCGGGAAGTGACGCTCGACGTAGGCACGGCCGAGCACGTCGCCCATCACGAACTCGACCTGTTGCAACGCGCGCTTCCAGCGCGGGGGTAGCTCGGCCGCGCCGGTGAGAACCCCCGCGTTGAAGCCGAAGTGCCGCTCGACGAACGCACGCGAGAGCAGCGGTGCGTAGTCGTCGATGCGACGCACCCGCAGGTAGTCCTTCCAGGTCTCGAGCGGAACCTCGGCAAGCGCGGCCGCCAGCGCCTCGAAATAGCTCGGCTGGCTGATGATCAGGCGCTCGAGCGCCGGCAGTCCGGCCGCCGCGAGCCAGGCCTGCCAGTCGAAGCCAGGCATCAGGCGGGCCGCCTCGGCGAGTTGATACGGGTTGTACGATTTCTCCACGTCCCGCAGCTCGACCTGGCTCCACTGCGCGCGCGCGAGCCGGGTTTCAAGCTCGATCACGGCCGCCGCGGACCCGGCTGCGCCATCGCGGCCGGCCATGCTGAGCAGGTCGGCCAGATACGCCTGGTACTGGCTGCGAATTTCCACGTAGCGCGGTTCGTCGCCGAGGTAGTAGTCGCGGTCCGGCAACCCGAGCCCGAACTGCGTCAGGTACGCGGCATAGCGGTCCGGCTGCTTCGCGTCGGGCGACACGGCGACTCGCAACGGCGCGGCCACACCGAAGTCCGCAACGCCCGGCGGCGCGGAAACGAAGTGTCGCTGCGTGCGACCGAAGTACTCCACCAGCCCGGCACGGTCGGAGATCGCGTCGATCTCCCGCAGCGGACCCTGCAGCGGCGCGGCGCCTGCACGCTCCGCGCGGCGCTCGTCCATGAAGCTCGCATAGAAATCGCCGATCAGCTGCTCGTGGGTGCCCTCTACCGGCGAGTTCGCGGCCGCAGCTGACTCGACGATCACCTTCAGGTTCTGCTCCACCGAGTCCTGCAGAACCTGGAACATGCCGAAGTTGGACTTGTCGGCAGGGATTTCCGTACGCGCCAGCCAGCCGCCATTGACATAGCGGTAGAAGTCGTCCTGTGGTCGCATCTCGCGGTCGAAATTGCCGAGCATCACGCCGGAAGGACCGGCCTGGCCGCCCGCAGGAACGGTAACGGGCTGGTCCGTCGCGGCGGCGCTCGCGCATGCGGCGAGCAGAGCAAGGCCAGCGAGCAGTTGTCGCATGGTGTTCATCGGGACACTCCATGGTCTGGTCGGCCACCGCAGCGGCGGGGCACGAGGAACGGGCCGGGATTATAGATGCTTCAGCGCCGCCCGAGTCGCAGCTGTATCGGCCAGCGAACGCGCTTGCGCGTTCCCGGCGGCCACAGCCGTTCGAGCGCCGCGTGCAGCGCGGCCAGCGGATCGTCGTGGTTCGCGTCCCGGTAACGCTGCACCGCGGACCAGCTCGAGACGTAGCCGAGGAACTCATCGAGCTGCCAGTCCTCCTCGAGTGCGAACTGCGGCGCGGGAAGCTCTCGCCAGGGAAACGGAATGCTGCGGTAGCCATCCTCGACGTGACGGCGTTCGTCGGGCCAGTAGGTACCCAGCGTCCCGTGGTAGAACCGGGCTGTCAGTCGGTCGACCTCCGGCTCGATGCTGAACGTCTCGTAGGTCCAGACCGCGAGCACGCCGCCGGGCACCAGCACGCGCCGGCACTCCTGATGGAAGCGCTCGAAATCGAACCAGTGCAGCGCCTGGGCCACGGCCACCAGCGAGGCCGAAGCGGTCGCTACCGGCAGCTGCTCGGCGAGCGCCGCCACCCGGTGCATCGCCGGGTGCGAACCCGCCTGCCGGAGCTGTGAAAGGCTCGCGTCCAGCGCCAGCACGAATTCGAACCGGTCGGCCAGCGGGATCGTCGCCTGTCCGCTGCCAGCGGCGCAGTCGATCGCCAGCCGGCGGTCAGGCGCCAGAGACGCGACGTGGTCGATCAGCAGATCCGGGTAACGGGGGCGAAATCGGCCGTAGGCCGCCGCCTGGCGGGAGAAATGATCCTTGAACGACACGCGCGACTCCGGCGGCATGGTGCTCGCACGACAGCGGCGTCGCAAGCCGGCAGCGACCCCCGTTCGGTGCGCTCAAAAAAAGGACCCCGGGTTTTGGGCCCGGGGTCGAGGTAGCGGACTTTGGTCGAAGGGAAGGGAAAAAGTCCGCTAGGGGATGAGCAGCTCAGCCGGTCAGTGGAGCCTCGCCCACTGCAGCACCTTGACGTCGCGGGATCGCCGCCCGAAGTTACGGGCAATGATCGCGACAGCCTCGCGCAGGTCGCGGCCGAGACGCGGTTGCTGGTCGAGCTCGACGACGCCACGGTACTCCTGCAGACCGCGGGGATCGGGTTCTTCCACCAGGAAATGCGCGTAGTACTTGACGGCCATGTGCGGCAAGTTACCGACGGCATGGGCGAGCTTTCCGTGACAGGGAACACATAATCCGCGCGCGACCGAATCGAGGCCAGAAACCATGACGCGATACCGAAAACCGGCGCCGCAGGGCTCCAAATACGTGACCGCGGAGGGCGCGCGCAGGCTGCACGAGGAACTCGACTACCTGTGGCGAATCGAGCGCCCAGCCGTGACACGGGCCGTAGCCGAGGCGGCGGCCCAGGGCGACCGCTCGGAGAACGCCGAGTACATCTACGGCAAGAGGCAACTGCGTGAAATCGACAGGCGTCTGCGTTTTCTGCGCAAGCGACTCGAGGGGATGATCGTCGTCAGCCGGCCGCCCGACGACACCTCGCGCGTGTTCTTCGGCGCCTGGGTCAGGCTCGAGGACGAGGAAGGCGGTGTGACGGAACTGCGTATCGTCGGGCCCGACGAAATCGATCCTGCCCGGCGCTATGTGAGCATGGACTCGCCGCTGGCGCGCGCACTGATGGGCAAGCACCGCGACGCCGAGGTCACGGTCGAAGTGCCGGGCGGCAGCCGCAGCTTCCTGATCACCGAGGTCCGCTACGAGCAGGACACTGAAGGCGCCTGATAGCCGCAGGCAGGACGGGCGCGAGCGCCTGCCCGGCCGCCGTGCGTCAGACGACGCGCACGTTCTTGAACTGCCAGGGATCGGTCTGGTCGATGTCCTCCGGGAACAACCGCCCCCGGTCCACCAGCGGATGCCACTCGGAGTACTCGCCCACGACCAGGCCGAGATACGGGCTGCAGATCTCCAGCATGCGGCGGAAATCGAGCTCCTCCGGCTCGACGACGCCTGCGTTCGGGTTTTCCATGGCCCAGACCAGGCCCGCCAGCACGGCCACCGTCACCTGCAGCGAGGTCGCATTGTTGTGCGGCACCAGCTGTCTCGCCTCCTGGACCGAGAGCTGCGACCCGTACCAGTAGGCGTTCTTCTTGTGGCCGGCCAGCAGCACGCCCAGCTCGTCCACGCCCTTAACGATCTCGTCCATCAGGATCCGCTTGCGCTCCTGCAGCACCCAGCCGCGACCGGCGAACTCGTGCACCGAGAGCACCGCGTCGTCGCAGGGATGGTAGGCATAGTGCACGGTCGGGCGATACGCGAGCCGATCGCCCTTCTTGACGGTGAGATAGTCGGAGATCGAAATGGATTCGCCGTGCGTGATCAGGAAGCCGAGGATCGGTCCGGCCATCGGCGTCCAGGTCCGAACGCGCGTGCCTGCGCCCGGATTCATCAGGTAGATCGCGCTGCCGCGACCGAAATCGTGCTTCTTGCCGTCGCGGGGCCAGTTCTTCTCGTGCGAGCCCCAGCCCAGCTCGGCAGGCTGGCATCCCTCGCTCACGAATCCGTCCACCGACCAGGTATTGACGAACTCGCCCGGTTCCTTGGCACAGGAGGCGACCTGCGTGTCCCGCTCGGCGATGTGGATCGTCTTCACGCCGAGCTCCTGGGCCAGCGCCGCCCATTCCTCGCGGGTATTCGGATCGCCGCTTTCGACCCCCGTGTCCCCGGCCAGGTTCAACAGTGCCTGCTTGACGAAGTGGGAGACGAGACCGGGGTTCGCGCCGTGCGTGATGACCGCAGTCGGCGCCCGTTTCTGTGATTCCCGCAGCGCGAGCGCCTCCTCGCGCAGCGCATAGTTCGTCCGCCGCGAAGGCGGAATCGTCGGGTCGGTGTACCCGCCGGGCCAGGGCTCGATGCAGGTGTCCAGGTACAGCGC
>DATIRA010000087.1:0-6742 GCA_035470225.1 Steroidobacteraceae bacterium
ACACCGAGCTCGAGGATCCGCCGTATCTCTGCGTCGAGTATTTCGCGGGGCAGCCGGTACTTCGGGATGCCGAAGCGCATCATTCCGCCGGCCACCGGACCCGCCTCGCGAATGGTCACCTGATGTCCCTTTCGTGCGAGGTGATAGGCAGCGGAGAGCCCGGAGGGACCGGCACCGACGACCAGCACACGCTTTCCGGAGCGCAACGTCGGCGCCGTGAACTTCCAGCCCTTGCGCAGTGCCTCGTCGCCGAGGAAACGCTCGATCGCGTTTATTCCTACGCATTCGTCGAGTTCTGCCCGATTGCATGCGCTCTCGCAGGGGTGGTAGCAGACGCGACCCATCGTGGCCGGAAGCGGGTTGTCCGTCGTCAGCAGCCTCCAGGCGGCCTCGTAACGTCCGGCCTCGGCCTCGAACAGCCAGCCCTGGATGTTCTCGCCGGCCGGGCAGGCATGGTTGCAAGGCGGCAGGCGGTCGACGTACTCGGGCCGCACCGTGCGCCAGCTGCCGGTGTGGTTGGCAAGGCTCGAACCCGGGTCCAGAGTGATCGCGAACGGTTTCTGCTTCACGGCGCGGCCTCCTCCTCGAGCAGTCCGTAGCGCTGGATATTCCGGTCGGCGGCCTGCTGGATCTGCCCGATGATGTCGTCGCGCCTGGGTTCCCTGAACAGGTGCGCGAAACGCGTCTGAGGCTTCAGGTAGTCCTCGACCGGCCGCTGGCGCCGGATCTTCGACACGCTCGTCACCTCGCCGTGCTCGGCCTCGAACACCGGGAACAGCCCGGTCTCGTGCGCGAGCCTGGCGATCTGGATGGTCTGCTCCGAGCCGTGGCCCCAGCCGAGCGGGCAGGGCACCAGGATGTGGATATAGCGCGCACCCCGGAACTCCATCGCACGCCTGACCTTGGCCTCCAGGTCGCGCAGCTGCGCCACGGTGGCTGTCGCCACATAGGGAATCTCGTGGGCCATCGCGATCGCCGGCACGTTCTTGCCCTGCCCGAAGCGGGCGCCGGTGGACGGCCCGACGGGCATCGTCGTGTTCGTCCTCGCGGCCGGCGGCGTCGCCGAGGAGCGCTGCACGCCGGTGTTCATGTAGGCCTCGTTGTCGTAGCAGATGTAGAGCACATCGTCGTTGCGCTCGAACATCCCCGACAGGCAGCCGAAGCCGATGTCGGTGGTCCCGCCGTCGCCGCCCTGCGCAACGACCCGCACGTCGTGGCGGCCCTGCACGCGCATCGCCGCGGCGATGCCGGTCGCGACCGCCGCTGCGTTGCCGAACAGCGAGTGGATCCACGGAATCTGCCAGGAGGTCTCCGGGTAGGGTGTCGAGAACACCTCGAGGCAGCCGGTCGCATTCGCGGCGATCAGCTGGCGGTGCGTGACTTCCATCGCGGCGTCGATCGCGTAGCGGGCGCCCAGAGCCTCGCCGCAGCCCTGGCAGGCGCGGTGACCGGAGTTCAGCGAATTCGTGCGGCGCATGTTCGCCTGCACTGAGCGCTGCTCCTGCGGCAGCAACCGGTTGCCGACGGTGAAAGTGCCCGTCTGGTAGAACCTGATCGGCTGATAGCTCATCTGACCTCCCTCAGCCGATCTTCGCCGCGACGACGCCGAGGTCGCGCAGGATGCTCTCGGCGATCGGGCCGGACCGGCGTTGCTCGCGCTCGCGCGCCAGCACGCGGTCGACGACCGAGCGGTTCAGATCGAGGAACGTGAGTCGTTCGAGCCTGTCCTCGATGGCCTGCTCGAAGACAGTGCGCAGCGATTTGCGGGTGATCGAGCGGCCGCCCAGGCCGGCGATCACGGTGCGCACCGACTCCGGGGGTCCCCGGTATGACCCACGGACGTTGTTCGAGACGATGCCTCCGAGCCCGATCGCGATGCTCTTCTCCAGCACGACCACGCGCCTGGCGGAGCCGAGCGCCTCCCGCACCGCGGCGAGTGGCCAGGGCCTGAAGCAAGTGATGCCCAGCACACCGATCTTCACACCCTCCTCGCGCAGCTCGTCCACCGTGTCCTTGACGGTGCCGAGCACCGAGCCCATCGCGACGACGACGGTTTCCGCGTCATCGAGCCGGTATCGGTGGACCAGGCCGCCGCTGTCGCGGCCGAAGATCTCGCGGAACTCGTCGGCCCAGGCCGGAATCAACTCCAGAGCCTGGCGTTGCTTCACGTGCGCCAGGTAGCGGACCTCCATGAAGGCCTCCGGACCGACCATCGCGCCAATCGACACGGGATCGGCCGGGTCCAGCACCTGCCGGGGTTCGTAACGCGGCAGATAAGCGTCCACCTGTTCCTGCGTCGGCAGGTCCACGCGCTCGTAGGCATGCGTCAGGATGAAGCCGTCCATGCAGACCATCACCGGCAGCGAGAGCTCCTCGCCCAGCCGGAAGGCCTGCAGGTGCAGGTCCAGCGCTTCCTGGTTGTCCTCGGCGAAGAGCTGGATCCACCCGCAGTCGCGCTGGCTCAGCGCGTCGGTGTGGTCGTTCCAGATGTTGATCGGCGCCCCGATCGCGCGGTTGGCCACCGTCATCACGATCGGCAGCCCGAGTCCCGCGGCGTTGAATACCGCCTCGGACATAAACAGCAGTCCCTGGCTGGCAGTGGCCGTGTAGGAGCGCGCGCCCGCAGCCGAGGCCCCGATGGCCACGGACATCGCTGCGAACTCCGACTCGACGTTGATGAACTCGCAGTTGGACAGCCGGCCGCTGTCGACCATCCGTCCCAGCGCCTCGACGATGTGGGTCTGGGGCGAAATCGGGTAGGCGCAGATCACCTGGGGCCGGCAGAGTGCGACTGCTTCGGCGACCGCCGCCGAGCCCTCAATCTGTTTCAGCACTGGTGGACTCCCCCATTTCCTGCATGACGTACTCGTGGGCCTCGGTCGCCGCGGCGACATTGCCTTCCGCGACCCTGGCCGGGAACTTCTCGCGGATCGCGGCGTTGACGGATTCGAGCGAGATCCGGTCGGACAGCGCCGCAAAGCCGCCCAGCAGCGCCGCGTTGGGCACCGGCCGCCCGACGTGCTTCAGCGCCAGCTCGGTCGCCGGCACGGTACAGACGTGCTCGGCCGGGAAGCCGCCGACGAATTCGCCGAGGCCGAGGTCCTCGAAGGTCCGGCTGGTGTTGATCAGGATGTAGCCGTCCGGCGCCAGCCCGCCGAACACGTCCACCTGGTGGAGCAGCGTGGGGTCCTGGATGATCAGCGCGTCGGGCGCCATGACCGGCTCGCGCAGCCGGATCGGCTTCTCGTCGATGCGGCAGAACGCGACCACCGGCGCGCCGGTGCGCTCCGAGCCGAAACTCGGGAAGGCCTGGGCATGCCGCCCCTCGAGGAAGGCGGCCACGGACAGCAGCTCTGCCGCGGTGACGACGCCCTGGCCACCGCGGCCGTGGATGCGAACCTGGAACATGATCCTCCCGTCCCTCTGGCTCGGACCCACGATGCCCTGATCCGGCGAAAAATGCATCCGTGACGACACGGATATGCTTTCCGAGCGGTGCCCAATCCGGCAAAGTTACGCCCCTGTCCCTTCGACCACGGAATCTGCACATGAAGTCGAGACTCAAGTTTCTCGCCGGGGCGCTTTTCTGCCTGCTGGCCCCGACCCTGGCCTCGAGCGGCCGGGCCACCGCTGCGGTCGAGGCGGCCGAGCCGTCCGAATCCGAGCGTCTCGCCGCGCTGTTCGACGCCTACTTCGAGGACTACCTGCTGCTCAACCCGGTCCTTGCGACCTCGATCGGCGACCCGCGCTATAACGACCGTTTCGAGGTCAGCATCTCGCCCGAGTGGCGCGCGCGGGCGGAAAAGCTCGAGCGGGACTACCTCGGGAAGCTGGAGACGATCGACCCGGGCCAGCTCTCGGGTCAGGACCTGCTGTCCTACGAGATCTTCAGGTCGGCCCGCGAGAACGAGATCGTCGGCTTCCGGTTCCCGTCCCACCTGATACCGCTGAACCAGTTCTATTCGGTGCCCAACTTCTTCGCGCAGCTGGGCTCGGGCCAGGGCATCCAGCCCTTCAAGACGGTCAAGGACTACGACGATTTCCTCAAGCGCATGGACGGCTTCCAGGCCTGGACGGACCAGGCCATCGCCAACATGCGCGAGGGCATGGCCAAGGGCTACACGCAGCCGAAGATCCTGATGGAGCGGACGCTGCCGCAGCTCGAGGCCCAGATCGTGGCGAAGCCCGAGGACTCGCTCTACTGGGGCCCGATCAGGAACATGCCGGCCGACTTTCCAGTTGCGGAGCGGGAACGCCTGAGCGCCGCCTACGCCGCGGCGATCTCGACGAAGATCCTGCCGAGCTATCGCCGGCTGCGTGATTTCGTCCGGGATGAATACCTGCCGAAGTGCCGGACCAGCGTCGGCCTCGACGCGTTGCCCGACGGCGTGGCCTGGTACGAGTACAACGTCCGCGAGATCACCACGACCGACTACACGCCGGCACAGATTCACGAGATCGGCCTCGCCGAGGTCGCGCGGATACACGGCGAGATGCGTGGCGTGATGAAGCAGGTCGGCTTCGAGGGCGACCTGAACGCGTTCCTCGACTACCTGCAGGAGGACCCGAAGTTCTTCTGGGATACGCGCGAGGAACTCATCCAGGGCTACGTGGACATCAAGAAGCGGGTCGATCCGCGACTGCCGGACCTGTTCGAGATCCTGCCCAAGGCTGATTACGAGGTGCGCGCGGTCGAGCCCTTCCGCGAAAAGAGCGCCGCCGGTGGTCAGTACCAGGCAGCAAGCCTCGACGGCTCGCGGCCAGGCATCTTCTACGCCAACGCCTATGACCTGAAGGCGCGCCCGAAGTGGGCCATGGAGGCGCTGTCGCTGCACGAGGGCAACCCCGGGCATCATTTCCAGATCACGATCCAGCGCGAGCAAAAGGACCTGCCAAAGTTCCGTCGGTTCAGCGGCTACACGGCCTACAGCGAGGGCTGGGGCTTGTACGCGGAGTCGCTGGGATCCGAGCTCGGCATGTACAAGGATCCCTACCAGTACTTCGGGATGCTGGAGGCCGAACTGTGGCGCGCGATCCGGCTCGTGGTGGACACGGGGCTGCATTCCAAGGGCTGGACGCGCGAGCAGGTGCTCGACTACATGACGGCGAACAGCTCGGCAGCCGAGGCACGCCGCGTCTCGGAGGCGGAGCGCTACATCGCCATCCCCGGACAAGCGCTGGCCTACAAGATCGGCCAGATCAAGATCCGCGAGCTTCGGACCCGGGCTGAGAAGGAGCTAGGTCCGAAGTTCGACGTCCGCGCGTTCCACACCGCCGTGCTCGCCGATGGCGCGCTGCCGCTGCACGTGCTGGAAGCGAAGATCGATCGCTGGATCGAGGCGCGGCGCTGAGTCCGGGGAGATGAGCATGAGGCACCTGTGCCTGGCCGCGGCGCTCGCGCTGCTCGGATCCCTGTGGCAGCAGGACGTCGCGGCGGGCGAGCTGCCGGGCGCGGACCGCGTCGCGACGCGCATGCTCGACAACGGCATGCAGATCGTCGTCTGGCCCGATGCCGACATCCCGAACGTGGCGATGTACACCTGGTACCGGGTCGGCAGCCGCAACGAGCACCCGGGAATCACCGGCATCTCGCACTTCTTCGAGCACATGATGTTCAACGGTACGAAGACTCGCCCGCCCGGCGAGTTCGACCGCGTCATGGAGGCGAACGGTGGCCGCAACAACGCGTACACGAGTTCGGACGTGACGGTGTACCAGAACTGGTTTCCGCGCACGGCGCTGGAGCTGATCTTCGAGCTCGAGGCCGACCGCATGCGGAACCTGGACTTCGATCCCAAGGTCGTGGAGAGCGAGCGGGGCGTGGTCTATTCCGAGCGTCGCTCGAGTGTCGACAACGATAACTTCGGCGTGCTGATCGAGCAGATGCAGGCCTCGGCCTACGTCGCCCATCCCTACCAGATCCCGACCATCGGCTGGCCATCGGACATCGAGGGCTGGAAGATCGAGGACCTGCAGGCCTTCTACCAGCAGTACTACGCGCCGAACAATGCCGTGATGTTCGTGGTCGGCGACGTGACGCCGGAGGAAGTCTTCGCGCTCGCCGGCAAGCACCTGGCCGGCATTCCCGCGCAACCGGCTCCCGAGCCGGTCATTACCCGGGAGCCGCCGCAGCTCGGCGAGCGCAGGCTGCGCATCGAGCGGGAGGGCCAGACGCCGCTGCTCGCGATGGCCTGGCATGCCGCGGCCGCGCCCGATCGCGAGTCGCGTGTACTTGAAGTCACGCTCGCCATTCTCGGCGACGGGGATTCGTCCCGGCTGCACCAGCGCCTGGTCGAGCGCGAGCGCGCGGCCATCCAGGTTGGAACGGCGCTGGACCAGGGCTTCGATCCGGGTCTCGCCTGGGTCTATGCGATCGTGCCACCGGGCGGCGATCCGGCACGGACCGAGCAGCTGGTAGACGAGGAACTCGCGCGCCTGGCGGCGGACGGCCCGAGCGCGGCCGAACTCACGAAGGCCCGCAATCAGGCGCTCGCGGGCTTCTGGCGTGGCCTGGAGACGATCAGCGGCAAGGCGCAGGCGCTCGGCGAGTACCAGGTGTTCCATGACGACTACAGGAAGCTGTTCGAGGCACCCACCGTCTACCAGGGAATCACCGCGGACGACGTGCGTGCCGCGGTCGCGGACATCCTGCGCTCCGGCAACCGGACGGTGGGTACGCTGGTGCCTGTGACGGCGGAGCAGGCGCCGGTCGCGGCGCAGGTGGGTGCGAAATGAGGCGCCT
>DATIRA010000088.1:0-3972 GCA_035470225.1 Steroidobacteraceae bacterium
CCGATCCTGCTGCTGGTCAACAAGGTGGACCGGGTGAAGCCGCGCGAGAAGCTGCTGCCCTACCTTGAACAGATTTCCGGCAAGGCTGATTTCGCCGGGATCATCCCGGTATCGGCGCTGAAAAAGGACAATCTCGAGCGACTGCCGGAGCTGATCGCGACGCACCTGCCCGAGTCACCGCTGCTGTTCCCGCCCGAGCAGGTGACCGATGCGAGCGAGCGCTTCATGGCAGCGGAAATCATCCGCGAGAAGCTCACGCTGCGCCTGCAGCAGGAACTGCCTTACGGCATCGCGGTCGAGATCGAGGCGATGGGCGAGCTCGAGGACGAGCCGGGCAAGCTGCTGATCCAGGCCGTGATATGGGTCGAGCGCGCGGGTCAGAAGGCCATCGTGATCGGCAAGGGCGGGGCGCAGCTCAAGGAGATCGGACGGGCCGCCCGACTCGACCTGAAGGCGCATTTCGGCCGGCCGGTGCACCTCGAGCTCTGGGTCAAGGTGCGCGAAGGCTGGTCCGATGACGAGCGTGTCCTGAAGCGGTTCGGATTTGAGCCGTGAGCGCTGCAACCCGCAGGGTCAGCCTCGAGCCTGCCTACCTGTTGCATCACCATCCCTGGCGCGATTCGAGCCGCATCCTCGAGCTGTTGACCCATGGTCATGGTCGCCACACGGTTTTTGCGCGGGCTGCGCGGCGGTCTTCTTCCGGCTGGGCAGGACTGCTCCAGCCGTTCACCGGGCTGCTCGTCTCCTGGAGCGGCCGTGGCGAGGCAGGGCAGCTCACCGCCGTCGAGCGAAGCGAGCCGCCGAGGCAGCTCGCCGGGGACCGCCTGATGAGCGGCTTCTATGCAAACGAGCTGCTGATGCGGCTGCTGGCGCGTGGCGACGCGCAGCCGGAGATCTACCGGGAGTACCAGCGACTGCTGCTGGCGCTCGGGGACCCGTCGGCCGAGATCGCACGACCGCTGCGCCTGTTCGAGAAGCGACTGCTCGAGCACCTGGGCTGGGGACTGAGTCTCGGCAGCGACGCCTCGCACGGTGCTCCGCTCGACCCCGGCTGCAGCTACCGCTATCGGCTGGACGGTGGCGCCGAGCGGCTGGATGGAGTGGCCGAGGGATCCTTGGTATTTTCGGGTGCGTCGCTCGTCTCGCTGGCCCGGGAAGAGCTTCGCGACCCGCGCAGTCTGGCAGACGCCCGGCGCCTGCTGAGGGCGGCGCTGGACCAGGCCCTGGAGGGAAGGGCGCTCAGGACCCGCGACGTGCTGATGGCGATGCGCCTGCACGGAGACGCGGCCGAAGGAGGCTGACTTGACGTCGCAGACGATCGGACTGGGGGTGAACATCGATCATGTCGCCACGCTGCGGCAGGTCCGCCGGGCCCGTTTTCCCGACCCGCTGCTGGCGGCGCTGGTCGCCGAGCAGTCAGGCGCGGACAGCATCACGTTACACCTGCGCGAGGATCGTCGGCACATCCAGGATCACGACGTCGAACGCGTCCGCGCCGCGCTGCAGACGCGCATGAACCTCGAGATGGCGATGAGCCCGGAGATGCTGGCGATCGCGCGCAGAATCCGACCGCAGGACTGTTGCCTGGTGCCGGAGCGGCGCGAGGAACTGACGACCGAGGGTGGACTCGACGCGGCCAGCCAGGTGGACAGCCTGCGGGAGTTCTGTGCTGCGCTCACGGAGTCGACGATCCGCGTGTCGCTGTTCCTGGACCCAGACGCGAGGCAGCTCGAGGCGGCCGTGGCCATCGGGGCACCCGTCGTGGAGCTGCACACAGGGGCCTATGCGGAGTCGACTGGTGAGCGCCAGGCGACGGAGCTGGCCCGCCTGGTGGCGGCTGCGCGCCTCGGTGCCAGCCTCGGCCTCAAGGTCCATGCAGGGCACGGCCTGCATTACCACAACGTGCAGCCCGTCGCCGCGATTTCCGAGATCGTCGAACTGAACATCGGTCATGCGATCGTGGGGCGCGCGCTGGTGGATGGCTTCGCGGTGGCGGTGCGGGACATGAAGACGCTGATGCGCGAGGCAAGGCCCGCCCGAGCCGCGGCCGGCTGAGGCGGGCAGCATGATCTTCGGCATCGGCACCGACGTCGTGCAGCTCGAGCGGGTACGACGCGTCTACGAGCGCCACGGCGAGCGTTTCGCCAGGCGCCTGCTGATGCCGGAGGAAGAAAAGGGTTTCCGGGGTCACCGGCGTCCGGTCCGGTTCCTGGCCATGCGATTCGCGGCCAAGGAGGCCATCGTCAAGGCGCTGGGCACGGGCTTCGCGCACGGCGTGTGGATACGCGACGTCGGAATCGTTCCCGATTCCTGGGGTCGTCCCGAGGTTCGCTGGTCGGAGCGGGGCCGGCAGGTCCGCGACAGGCTCGGGGCAGGCGAGGCCCACGTCACGCTGACGGACGAGGCCGGACTCGTCGTCGCGGTTGCCGTATTGATGCGGCGGGAGTGATTCGTGACTCTTGGCAACGTGCTCGTCTTCGACATAGAGACCGTTCCGGACGTTGAGTTCGGCAGGCTGCGGCATGGTCTGGAGGGCCTGACGGACAAGCAGGTCGGCTACGTGATGCAGACGCGGCAGCGCGAGCAGACCGGGTCCGAGTTCCTCTCACTGGAGCAGCACAAGGTCGTGGCCGTCTCGGTCGCGATGCGCGGTCGCGACGGCTTCAAGACCTGGAGCCTCGGCGAGCCGGATTCGCCCGAATCGGAGTTGGTGCGCCGCTTCTTCGACAGCATCGAGCGCTTCACGCCGACGCTGGTGAGCTGGAACGGGAACGGATTCGACCTGCCGGTCCTGCATTACCGCGCGATGCGGCACGGCCTGCAAGCGCGGCGATTCTGGGAAACCGGCGACGAGGACCCGGCCTTCCGCTGGAACAACTACCTGAGCCGTTACCACTGGCGGCACATCGACCTGATGGACGTACTGTCCGGTTTCCAGGGGCGGGGTCGTGTCGGGCTGGACTCGATGGCCCAGCTGCTCGGCTTGCCGGGCAAGCTGGGCATGAGCGGCGAGGGGGTCTGGGATGCGTATCTCGAGGGCCGGCTTGCAGACATCCGGAACTACTGCGAGACGGACGTCATCAATACGTACCTGATCTATCTGCGCTTCGAGCTGTTACGCGGCCGCCTGACCCATGACGGGCACGACGCGGAGTGCGCCAGGGTTCGCGACTGGTTGCAGGAGGCACGGCTGCCTCACCTGCACGGATTCCTCGAGGCGTGGCGGGCCGCGTGAAGAGCTTGCGGGGCAGCTCAGAACCGGAGGAGGCCGAGATCATCGACCTCTCCGATGAAGGTCAAGGCGTGGCGAAGCTGGACGGCAAGGCCGTGTTCGTGGCCGACGCGCTGCCGGGCGAGCGAGTGCTGCTGCGTCGCGCGCGACGGCAGCCGAAATATGACGAGGCCAGGCTCGTGGAGGTCAGGCATCCGTCGAGCGACCGTGTGGCCGCCGCCTGTCCGCATTTCGGGATCTGTGGCGGATGTGCGTTGCAGCACCTCGCGCCGCCGGCACAGGTCGCCTTCAAACAGGCACGGCTGCTCGAGGATCTCGAGCGGATCGGGGGCGTGACGCCGGGGACCGTGCTCGATCCGTTGACCGGCCCCGTCTGGAATTACCGGCGCAGGGCCCGCCTGGGCGCGAAATACGTGCTGCGCAAGCAGAGAGTCGTGGTCGGCTTCCGCGAGCGCTCGGCACCGTACGTGGCCGACCTCGCCGAGTGCCGCGTGCTGGCCAGCCCGGCGGACCGGCTGATCGAGCCGCTGGCCGGGCTGATCGGGAGCCTGAGCATCGCGAACCGTGTGCCGCAGATTGAGCTGGCCGTGACCGACGCAGTTACGGCGCTGGTGCTGCGAGTGCTTTCGGCGCCGACGGAGGGTGACCTCGCGCAGCTGCACGCTTTCGAGGCGACATGGCCAGTCCGGTTGTACCTGCAGAGCGGCGGCCCGGACTCGATAGTGCCGCTGGTCGCGGGG
>DATIRA010000089.1:0-8975 GCA_035470225.1 Steroidobacteraceae bacterium
GCCTGCATCCAGGCCGCGTCCTGCCACTGGTAGCCGTCGAGCGTCGCGACCACCGAGCAATTGTCAGGCCGCAGCTGCATCGCGAAGCCGTAGGGATCGGCCTTCAGGATCGTGCGGCCACCGCGGGTCCGGATCTCGAACTTGTACGGCGTGCCCGGCCCGATCCCGGGCACGAACAGTTCCCAGATGCCGGAGCTGCCCCGCACCTGCATCGCGTGCTTGCGACCGTCCCAGAGGTTGAACGGACCGACCACGCTGACCCGCTCCGCGTTCGGGGCCCAGACGGCGAACCGCGTCCCCTCGAGGCCGTCCAGCACGATCGGGTGCGAGCCGAGCTTGTTGTAGATGCTGTAGTGGTTCCCTTCGCCGAACAGGTGCAGGTCGAAATCCGACAGTTGCGGGGCGAAGTAGTACGGGTCGTGCTTCACGAGCTCCGTCGAGTTCCGGTAACGGATCCGCAGCCGGTACGGCTTCAGCGGCCTCAGGTAGTTGACCCGGCCCTCGAACAGCCCGGCCGGATGGATCCGCGCGAGCCGGGACGGCTCCGCAGCCCCGTCCTCCCAGACGACCTCGACGGACTCGGCGTCCGGCTCGAGCGCGCGCACCATGCACAGCGGCTGCTCGCCCGGGCGCGGAAACTCGTGGTAGCCGAGCAGCGAGCGCGGCTCGGGGTGGCGCGCCTCGACTAGCGCCTGAATTTGAGCGGCGGACAATCTGGGACCGACGGCCACCCGGGGAGTCTAGCCGCCCGGCGCGCTCAAAGCACCGGCTTGATGCGCCAGATGCGTTCCGCGTACTCGCGGATGCTGCGGTCGCTCGAGAACCTGCCCATGCTGAGCGTGTTGATGACGGCCTTGCGGGTCCACTCGTCGCGCTTAAGGAACAGCGCATCCACCTCGTCCTGCGCCTGCACGTAGGCCGCGTAGTCCGCCAGCACCAGGAAAGGCTCCCCCTCGCTCAGCAGACGGTCGACGACCGGCTTGCCGTCGGCCAGGTTGCCCGGCGTGAAATGGCCCGAATCGATCAGCTCGAGCGTGTCGCGCAGCTCGGGATCGTCCCGCACGACCTCGCTCGGCGAGTAGCCGCGGGCCCGGCGGGCCACGACCTCCTCGGCCGTAAGGCCGAAGATGAAGAGGTTCTCGGGCCCGACCTGCTCGCGGATCTCGATGTTGGCTCCGTCCAGCGTTCCGATCGTCAGCGCACCGTTCAGCGAGAGCTTCATGTTGCCGGTGCCCGAGGCCTCCATTCCGGCCGTCGAGATCTGCTCGGAGAGGTCCGCCGCCGGCATGATCTTCTGCGCGAGCGAGACGTCGTAGTCCGGCAGGAATACGACCTTTAGCCGGCCGTCGATGCTGCGGTCGTTGTTGACGGTCCTGGCCACGTTGTTAATCAGCTTGATGATGGACTTGGCCATCACGTAGCCGGGCGCCGCCTTGCCGGCGAAGATCACGGTGCGGGGCACGAAATCGCCGCCCGGATTGGCACGAATCCGGTTGTAGCGCGTGATCACGTACAGCAGGTTCAGCAGCTGGCGCTTGTACTCGTGTATCCGTTTGACCTGCACGTCGAACAGCGATTGCACGTCCACCTCGGTGCCGACCCGCTTCAGGATCACGTCGGCCAAGCGCTGCTTGTTCTCGAGCTTGATCTCGTGGAAACGCGCCCTGAACGCCGGGTCTTCAGCGGCCCAGCGCAGCCGCTCGATCTCCTCGAGGTCGTTCTCCCAGGCGTGGCCGAGCCGCTCGGTCAGCAGCGCCGAGAGACCCGGGTTCGACTGCTTGAGCCAGCGGCGAACCGCGATGCCGTTCGTGACGTTGGTGAACCGCTCCGGATAGAGCTCGGCGAAGTCGGCGAAGATCGTCCGCCGCATCAGGTCGGAATGCAGCTTGGCGACCCCGTTCACGGTATGGCTGCCGGCCACGGCGAGGTGCGACATGCGGACCATGCGGCCGTGCGACTCGTCGATCAGCGACATCCGTTGACGCCGTTCGGCGTCGTTCGGATGACGCGCGGTTATCGTCTCGAGCAGGTCGCGGTTGATCAGGTAGATGATCTGCAGGTGCCGGGGCAGGATGTGCTCGAAGAAGGTCACCGGCCACACTTCCAGCGCCTCGGGCAGCAAGGTGTGGTTCGTGTAGGAGAAAACCCGCCGCGTGATGTCCCAGGCTCGGGCCCATTCCATCTCGTGCTCGTCGACCAGCAGCCGCATCAGCTCGGGAATCGCGAGCGCGGGGTGCGTGTCGTTCAGCTGGATCGCCACCGCCTCGGGCAGCGACTCCAGCGTGCGGCCTTCCCCGAGATGCTGGGCCAGCATGTCCTGCAGGCTCGCGCTGACGAAGAAGTACTGCTGCTTGAACCTGAGTTCCTTGCCCTGCGGGGTGGTGTCGTCCGGATACAGGATCCGCGAGACGTTCTTCGCCTCGACCGCGGCTGCCGAGGCCTCCGCGTGGCGACCCGCGTTGAACACTTCCACGTTGAAAGGCGCGATCGCACGCCCGGTCCACAGTCGCAGGTGGTTGACGGTCGGGCTGCGGTTGCCCGGGATAAGCTGGTCGAAGCCGACGGCCCAGATGTTCCGGGTGTCCACCCAGCGGTAGCGCGTGCGCCCGAGCGCGTCCTGGCTCGCGAGGCAGCGCCCGCCGAAGCGGACCACGTAACGCGCGTCGTCGCGCTGGATCTCCCACGGATTGCGATGGCGCAGCCAGCTGCTCGCGATCTCGCCCTGGCGGCCTTCCTCGTCGACCACCTGGGTGAAGATCCCGTAGTCGTAGCGGATGCCGTAACCCACCGCCGGCAGCTGCAGCGTGGCGAGCGAGTCGAGAAAGCAGGCGGCCAGGCGTCCTAGGCCGCCGTTGCCGAGACCCGGGTCGATCTCCTCCTCGGCGACTCGGTCGAGGTCCAGGCCGAGCTCCTGCAGCGCCTCGCGGGCTTCCTGCACCAGCTCGCCGTCGAGGCTCGAGAGACCGTTCACCAGCGAGCGACCGAGCAGGTACTCGACCGACAGGTAGCAGACCCGCTTCACGCCAGCCTGGGCGATGCGCCGCTGGGTCGCGAGCCAGCGTGCGGAGAGCTCCTCGCGAACCGCCATCGACAGCGCGTCGTAAACGTCGCGCCGCGTGGCAGTCTCCGGATCCTTGCCGAGCGAGCGCGTCAGCCGGTCGTGCAGCGCGGCACGCAGCGTGCCGGGCGACAGGCCGATCCCGGAAAGCAGCGAGGTGTTTCTCACGGGCGGGCTCGGCTCCCTGGTCGCGGTCCGGTCACAGCACTTCGAGCGTCCGCTCGGACACAATTCGCCAGCTGTTGCCCTCGCGAACCAGCGTCAGCTCGCGGCGGACGCCGTCCTGACCGAAGCGCTGCACGAAGGTCACCACCCGGCGATCGGCGCCCGCGGCTGTGACGGTCACGTCCTCGATGTTCGCGGACGGCGCACGGCCGGAGGCGACCTGGCGCTCGCGCTGCTCCAGGTAGGCGGCGGAGCCGCCGGCGCCCGGCGCCTCGAAGTTGCTGTCGTACATCGCCATCACGGCGTCCACCTGGCCATCGCTCCAGGCACGCGCCCAGGCCCGGACTGCCTCCTCCGACGAGTCCGCTGCCGCCCCGGGCCTGGCGAAGAACGGCGGGGGCTCGTCGAGGCAGCGCGGCTCGGGGTCGAGACGCAGAGCGTCCGGCGCGACCGGCGGAATCACGAGTGGAGAGAGCCGCTCGCTCGGAGTGATCTCGGGCGGCAATCGCAGCGGCGGCCGGTCCACGGCCTGCAGGTAGGCCTGGTCGCCTCCGCAAGAGCCCGTCGTGCTGCAGGCGCTCACCAGCGAAGCGAGGACCAGCGGCAGCAACAGGGTCAGGGGCGACGGACGCATCGGGGAACCAGGCCAGCTACGGAAGAAGGCGCGCATTGTACAGAGGCGGCGCAGGCGATGCCGACGCCGTCGCCAGCGAGGCGCTCAGATCCGGTCGAGATCCCAGAGCTGTGCGATCGCACCGCGGCGCACGAACATGCCGGACCCGGCGTTCAGGAAGGCCGGGGCCAGCCGCCGACGATACCATTCGCTGGGCCGCAGGTGCACATCCCGGTCCGTCAGGCGCTTGTCACAGTAGCGGTCCCAGTCCTCACGGGTGAGCGCGCCGAAGTGCAGCGCGCCTGCGCACAGCTGACCGAGGTTGCGCATCGCCGCGCCGGCCTCACGATCGTCGAGGTATTGAAGCACGTCGTAGCAGATCACGAGGTCGAACGGTCGCCTCGAGCGGTAGGTCGCCGCGGATCCGGCTTCCCAACCGTAGCGCTCGCAGAGGTAAGGGCTGACCTCGAGTCCCGTGTACGCAGCCCCCGGGAAACGCCGGAGCAGCTGCCGCTTGAGCAGCCCGAGCCCGCAGCCAATGTCGAGGATCGATCGCACCTCGAGCTCCAGGTGCCGCATGAAGGCCGCGATGAAGTTCGCGCGGCGCGACATCTCGGCCGGCGTCACGACCCGGGTCATGGGATCGCGGTAATAGCGGCGGTAGAAGCCGGCGTCGAATCGCTCGGACGGACTTTGCTCTGGCACGGGCAGCAGCATAGGCATTCCGCGACCGGCCCACCAGACAGAAGAACTCTAATCAAGAAATATGTATCAAACCGTCACTATGTCCTGCGATTACCATAGATTGTATGTTTTTAGTATGTAATGACGCCGGCGCTCGGTGCTACCGGGGCCTGCCGGATGACCTGCCCTGACGCCGGACTGGATCCATTGAGTACCGCGGATTCCGCCCCAACCTAGTCCCGCATGAGGTCCCAGAGGCGAACCGAGTCATGACGCGTCGCAATCCAGGAACGCCGTGGATGTGGGCGGAGGCCGTGGACATGCTCGAACAGGCTGAGCGCCTTCAGAGGCAGTTCTTCCGGTTGTCCGGTGGCGCGGATCGACCGGGATGGGAGCCGCCCGTGGACGTGTATTCGAACGGCGACGAGATCCTGATCGAGGTGGCGCTCCCCGGGGTCCCGGTGGAGCGGGTGACTGTGGTGCTGTCAGCAGGGGAGCTCATCGTTCGCGGCGAGCGCAGCCTGCGCCGACGACCCGCCGGCGCGTCGATCCACCGCCTGGAAATCCCCTACGGCCGCTTCGAGCGGCGGATCGGCCTGCCGCCGGCCCGCTGGGAACTCGCCGCACAGGAATTCGCAAACGGCTGCTTGCAGCTGCTGCTGGCCCGCCGCTGAGCGGGCAGAGGTGACCGAATGAGCACGAACGAGCCACAGGCAATGAACACTTCGGAGGAGCGACGCGAGGCGCCGGGCCTGCCGGAGGACATGCTGATCATCCTGCCCGTACGGAACATGGTGCTGTTCCCCGGCGTCGTGCTGCCGGTTGCAATCAAGCGCGAGCAGACCGTGGCCGGCGCGCAGGAGGCGGTCCGCACCGACAGCAAGGTCGGTTTCCTGTTGCAGAAGGATCCCGGAACCGACGAACCCGGCTTCGACGACCTGCGCCGCGTCGGCACCGCAGCCTCGATACTGCGCTACATCACCGCGCCCGACGGCACCCACCACCTGGTCTGCCAGGGCGAACGCCGCTTTCGCGTCATCGACCGGGTGGAGGGATTTCCGTACCTGGTCGCCCGCGTCGAGTACCTGAGCGACTCCGGCGCCGCGCATCCCGAGGTCGAGGCGCGCTCGCTGCTGCTGAAGGAAAAGGCCGCGGAGGCGATCTCGCTGCTGCCCCAGGCACCCGCCGAGCTCGCGAACAGCCTCCAGGCCATGGAATCGCCCTCGGCGCTCGCCGACACGATCGCGAGCTTCCTCGACGTGAAGCCGTCGGAAAAGCAGCAGATTCTCGAGACGCTGGAGCTGCGCGAACGGCTGGAGCGCGTAGCGGACCACCTGACCCGACGGGTCGAGGTGTTGCGGCTCTCCAGGCATATCGAGCAACAGACGAAGGAGGCGATCGACGACCGGCAGAAGGAGATTCTGCTGCGCGAGCAGATGCGCCAGATCCAGAAGGAGCTGGGCGAGGACGCGGGTGCGGCAGAGGAGATCGGCGAGCTTCGGGAAGCTGTCGAGAAGGCCGGAATGCCCGAGGAGGTCAAGGAACACGCCGAGAAGGAACTCAAGCGGCTCGAGCGTATGAACGAGGCGAGCGGCGAGTACTCGATGGCTCGCACGTACCTGGACACGCTGCTTGCGATGCCCTGGTCAAAGCTCGATGAGGAGGTCATCGACATCGAGCGGGCCCGGGAGATCCTCGACGAGGATCACTACGGCCTCGCGAAGATCAAGAAGCGCATCCTCGAGTACCTGGCCGTACGCAAGCTGAACCCGGAGGGGCGCAGCCCAATACTGTGCTTCGTCGGGCCCCCGGGCGTCGGCAAGACGTCGCTGGGCCAGAGCATCGCGCGGGCGCTCGGACTCAAGTTCCAGCGGGTGAGCCTCGGCGGCGTCCATGATGAGGCCGAGATCCGCGGTCACCGCCGGACCTACATCGGCGCGCTGCCCGGCAACGTCGTGCAGGCGCTCCGCAAGGCCGGAACCCGCAACCCGGTGATGATGCTGGACGAGATCGACAAGCTCGGCCGCGGCATCCAGGGCGATCCGGCCTCGGCGCTGCTCGAGGTGCTGGACCCGGAGCAGAACTCGACGTTCCGGGACAACTACCTCGGTGTTCCGTTCGATCTATCGAAAGTGCTGTTCATCGCGACCGCGAACCAGCTCGACACGATCCCGGGCCCGCTCCGTGACCGCATGGAGATCATCGAGCTGACCGGCTACACGGAAGAGGAGAAGGTCGAGATCGCGCGCCGCTATCTCGTGCGGCGGCAACTCGCGGCCAACGGGCTCGAGCCGGGGCAGGCCGCCTTCTCCGACGAGGCGCTCGCCCGGATGGCCCGCGACTACACCCGGGAGGCGGGCTGCCGCAATCTCGAGCGGCAGATCGCGGCCGTGCTGCGCAACATCGCGGTGCGGATCGCCGAGGGCAAGGAAACCAGCGTCCACGTCGACGTCGACGACGTGCCCGAGATTCTGGGCGCGCCCCGTTTCGAGAACGAGGTCGCGATGCGGGTCAGCGTCCCCGGCGTCGCGACCGGGCTCGCATGGACCCCTGTCGGCGGAGACATACTGTTCGTCGAGGCGACACGCGTGCCCGGCGCCGGCAAGCTGATCCTGACCGGGCAGCTCGGCGACGTGATGAAAGAGAGCGCGCAGGCAGCACTGAGCCTGGTCAAGGCGCAGTCGGTGGACCTCGGCATCGATCCGTCGCTGTTCGAGAAGAGCGACATCCACGTGCACGTTCCGGCCGGCGCGATCCCGAAGGACGGCCCGAGTGCCGGCGTCGCGCTGTACACGGCGCTGGTGTCGCTGCTGACCGGACGGACGGTCCGCAACGACGTCGCGATGACCGGCGAAGTCAGCCTGCGCGGGCTCGTGCTCCCGGTCGGCGGCATCAAGGAAAAGACCGTCGCGGCACGGCGCGCCGGCATCCGCAAGGTGCTGCTGCCCGCGCGCAATCGCAAGGATCTCGAGGAGATTCCCGACAGCGTCCAGGGTGACCTGCAGTTCGTCTGGCTGGAGCGCGTACAGGATGCGACCGAGGCGGCTTTCGAGCCGCCGCCCGGCGAGCAGTCGCACCGGCTCGCGCCGACGGGCACCTGAACGAACGAGCCAGCGAGCGATTCGACCAGGGGCGCGGGAGCCCTGCCGGGCGGTCAGGGTCTCGATGAGAGCGGCTGGCCGCAGCTCGTGCACCGCCTCTGGTTGCGGGCGAGCGGCGCGCCGCACTGCCTGCAGCTGCGGCGCAGATGCAGCCCCGCCCGCAGGTCACGACTGGCCGTGCCGGCACCGTAACGGGTCGCGCTGTAGCTACAGCCAGACGGCCCTTTCACCCGGATGTCTCCATGAACCTGTCCGCCTGGCGCGGTTGGGAATCGTTTGCGCTTAATAGCGCTGTCGCGGCCGGCACGCAAGCCCGGCGCAGCGAGTGCCGGCCCGGCGCGCCGCCTTGCTCCCCTGGCATGCGCCCGACGGATCAGATGCGAATCGCCATCCATGCCCGCGAGCGCCAGCGAAGGAACAAGGCGGTGCCCAGCGCCGCTACGTAGGCGAGCAGGGCCAGCCAGCCGCCGATGGCGCCGAGCCCAAGCTGCGGCAGGAAGCCGACGAACCCCTGGCCCGGGCCGAACGACAGCGCGTGCGCCAGCGGAATGAAGAAGCCCCAGGACAGACCGATCGCCAGCGCAGCAGGCACCGCGGCATCCCCGGCACCACGCAGGCCGAAGGCGCTACCCAGGTTCAGGCCGTCGAAGAGCTGGTAACCCGCCGCGATCCACAGCAGCACGGAACCCAGCCGAACGAGCTCGGCGCCGTTCACGTCGCCGGGCGACAGGAACTTCGGCAGCAGCCATGGGCCCAGTGCCGCGACAACCAGCCCCAGAAACCCCATGAAGCACACGGCCAGGCCGATGACGCTGTTGCCGAGCCGCCGCGCCCATTCGCGATCCCCGGCGCCGATCGCCTGGCCCACCAGCGTCGTCCCCGCGAGCGCGATGCCGACTCCGGGCATGTAGATCATCGACGTGAGCATCATCACCAGCTGCGTCGCGGCACCGTCGACCTGGCTCAGGCGGACCTGCATCAGCTGGAACACAGCCATGCCGAAGATGTCGGCCGCGTAGAGCAGGCCCATCGGCAAGCCGATCCGCAACTGCCGCCGCAGGCCGCGGGCATCGAAACGCCAGGTGATGTCGCTGCGATAACGCGAGCGCATGGATCGACCGGTGAATACGGCCAGCGCGAGCAGGGTTCCGAGCAGCATGCTCAGGTTCGTCGCCCAGGCAGCGCCCGCCATGCCGTAACCCAGCTCGAAGATCAGCAGCTGGTTCAATCCGGCATTGGCCAGCGCGACGATCAGCATCGTGGCCAGCGTGATCCCGGGCCGGGAGATGCCGTTGAAGAAACCGAAGATGGCCCAGAGCATGACGCCGATCGGCGCGCCGAGCATGCGCGGCCA
>DATIRA010000090.1:0-9760 GCA_035470225.1 Steroidobacteraceae bacterium
CTGCTCGGCACGTTCAACGTACTGCGCGCCGCGTTCGAGTTCCTGCGCAAGCCGGGGGCCTCGGTGATCAACATCACCGCGCCGCAGGCCTGGCAGCCGATGCCATACCAGGTACACGCCTGCGCGGCGAAGGCCGGCGTCGACCAGGTAACCCGCACGACCGCGATGGAATGGGGTCCGCTCGGCGTGCGCGTGAACGGGATCGCACCCGGACCGATCGCAGATACCGAGGGCATGCGCCGCCTCGCGCCGACCGAGGCAGTCGCGAAGGCGGTCATCCGCAGCGTACCCGCGGGTCGCTTCGGCACGACCGAGGACATTGCAAGGGCGGCGCTGTGGCTGAGCTCGAGCGACGCGGATTACGTGACCGGCGTGATCCTGCCAGTGGACGGAGGGTGGTCGCTCGGCGGGTCGGGTGGGATGGTCGCGGCGCTCGGGGGCTAGCGGCCGGCGCAGCAGGTCCTCAGCGCCTCAGCAGCCAGAGGATCAGGCTCAGCACTACGCTCAACACGATCATCGTCGTGATCGGGAAGAATACCTTGAGCCCGGGACGGTCCACGATGATGTCGCCTGGCAGCCGGCCGAGCGGCAGCTTCGAAAGCCACGGCCAGGCCAGCCCCACCAGTGCGATCAACAGTCCGAGTGCGACCAGGATCCGCTGCATGACCCGATGATAGCGGGCCTCTGGCGAATGCGGGCAACGTTGGTAAGCTCTGACCGCCGTGACGATCGGCCGACCCGGCCAGGAGATCCAATGCCCGCAATCCGCTGTCCAACGTATCTTGCTCCGGTCCTGCTGGCGGCGCTTTCTCTCGGAGCGTGCGGAGGCAAGCCGCCGCCGGAGGCGGCGGATTCCCCGCCGAAGCCGGCCGCTGCAGAGCCGGAGCCGCCGACCGAGTCGATCCCGATCCAGACGGTGAATTCCGCAAAGGCCTGTGAACTGCTCGCTCCCGGGGACGTCGAGCCCATGCTGGGCGCGTCTGCGCGACCCGCGCCGCGCATCGAGGCCCGGACCGCGGGCGTCGCGATGGCCGGCTGCGCCTGGGAACTCGCTCCCGAGGGCGGCGAAGTCGTGTTAATCGTCGTGGAGGGGGAGGGCGTCGCACCGGCTGAGCTCAAGGGCGAGGCGGCGGAGGGCGTGGGTGATGCTGCGGTCCTGAGGCTGCGCGACGACAACCGCGTCAAGGTCCTGGTGCGGACCGGAGCACGCATGATGACGCTCGAGGCGACGGGTCCGGCCATGGTTTCGCGGAAAGACGCCGTCATCGCGGCTGCGCGCAGCGCGGCGGAGCGCCTGCGCGCGATACCGGAGGCCGCAGGATGACGGAGGTCGTGCCACCGAGCGCGCTGGCGCTGCAGCGGCTCTACCACTGGGAGAAGACCCAGCCCGACCGCCTGGTCTTCGTGCAGCCAATCGAGGACGGCGTGCTGCGCGAGTTCACCTGGCGGGAGACGATGGACCAGGTTCGACGGATGGCGCGGCACCTGCAGGAGCTCGGCCTCGAGCCTGGAGCGCGGATCGCGCTGCTCGCGAAGAACACCGCGCACTGGATGATCGCGGACTTCGCGATCTGGATGGCAGGCCACGTTTCCGTGCCGCTCTATCCGACGCTCGCCGCCGGGACAGTCAGGCAGATCCTCGAGCACAGCGAGGCCCGCCTGCTGTTCGTCGGAAAGCTGGACGGTTGGGAGGAGATGCAGCGTGGCGTACCGGCGGGACTGCCCTGCGTCGCGCTGCCGCTCGCGCCGCCGGATGTCGGGCCCACGTGGGAAGACATCGTTGCCCGCACCCCACCGCTCGAGGGCGAACCGGTTCGCGACGCCGACGACTTGTCGACGATCATGTACACGTCGGGCACTACCGGTACGCCGAAGGGAGTGATGCACAGCTTCGCGACCTTCGCCTGGTCTATCGCAGCGGTCCGTAAGCGTTTCCCGATAGAGTTCCACTCGCGGATCCTGAGCTATCTGCCGCTCTCGCACGTCGCGGAACGGACGCTGGTCGAACATGGCGTGCTCGCGAGCGGGATGACAGTCTATTTTGCCGAGCGGCTGGAGACGTTCACGGCCGACCTGCAGCGCGCGCGGCCCACGATCTTCTTCTCGGTGCCGCGTCTCTGGGTCAAGTTCCAGCAGGGTGTGCTGGCGAAGATGCCGCCGGAGAAGCTCGAGCGCCTGCTCCGAGTCCCCGTCATTCGCGGCCTGGTGCGACGCAGGATCCTCGCGGCGCTGGGCCTCGATCAGTGTGAGTTCGCGGCCGGAGGCGCGGCGCCGATGCCGGCCGAACTGCTGGACTGGTACGCGCGACTCGGTCTGCGGATGGCCGAGGTGTACGGGATGACCGAGAACTGCGGGGTCTCGCACTCGACCGGGGTCGAGCAGCCGCGACCTGGCACTGTCGGCTGGCCCTACGACGGAGTCGAGAGCCGGATCGACCCCGAGTCCGGCGAGGTGCAGATGCGCAGCCCGGGCGTGATGCTGGGCTACTACAAGGCGGCCGAGCAGACGGCCGATGCCTTCACCGCGGACGGCTGGCTGCGAACCGGGGATAAGGGTGCTCTGGACGAGGCGGGCAGCCTGCGCATCGTTGGCCGGGTCAAGGACCTGTTCAAGACCAGCAAGGGCAAGTACGTCACACCGGCGCCGATCGAGGACAGGCTGGTCATGCACGAGGCCATCGAGGCCTGCTGCGTCACGGGCGCCAACCTGGGGCAGCCGATCGCGCTCGCGATGCTGAGC
The DNA here is from genome assembly GCA_035470225.1 of Steroidobacteraceae bacterium. Classification (GTDB taxonomy): domain Bacteria; phylum Pseudomonadota; class Gammaproteobacteria; order Steroidobacterales; family Steroidobacteraceae; genus DATIRA01. The sequence goes on from DATIRA010000090.1 coordinate 2,740, forward strand.
GCGACGCTGTCGGAGCGTCTGATCGATCCGGCAGAGCGCGCCGCGCTCGAGAATTCCCTTGCGGCCCACCTGCGCGACATCAACGCGTCGCTCGACCCGCACGAGCAGCTCGACTGCCTGGTGCTGGTGACCGAGCAGTGGACTGTGGAGAACGGCATCGTGACGCCGACTTTCAAGGTGAAGCGGAACCGGATCGAGGAGATCTACGCGCAGAACTTCGAGCGCTGGGCGGGCCGTCGGCAACCCGTGATCTGGCACGCTGGTTGAATCGGGATTCGGCCTAACCGGACACCGTTTCGAGATCCACGTCCTTCAGGAAATCGCCGCTCAGGTCGGAGGCCATCTTTGGCGCCCAGCCGGGGTAGTAGCGTGCGAAGTCGGCAACGATCCGCGCGAGCGGCACGTCGTCGAACGCACCGCGGTCCTGGACGTACTCCATGTGGCGGTTCCCCTGCCGGTCGAACGAGTGGTAGAGGGAATCGTCCACGCCGTTGAACTCGAGCGGCAGAAGGTCGAATCGCTCGCAGAGCTCGCGGTTGAAAGCCGGCGTGGCCTTCCGCCACGACCCTTCGAGCAAGATCTCCGCGTAACCGTGCCAGTGGAATACGTCGGTCTGCATCAGCTCGCGCATTCGCCGCGTCGAGAGGTGATTTCGCACGTCGGCGAAACCGACCCTGGCTGGGAGGCCCGCCACCCGGCAGGCGGCCGCGAGCAACGCCGCCTTCGGCACGCACCAGCCGTAGCCGTTCCCAAGTACCGTGCTGGCCCTCATGCCGGCGGTGGAAAGATCGATTCGGTACGGGTCGTACCTGAAGCCGTCCCGGACGGCATAGAACAGCGCAACGGCCCGAGCGGTCGGCGTAGCGCCGCGGGCGTGAGCCGCAGAGAATTCGATTACGGCCGGATGATCGCTGTCGATCAGCGCGGTCGGGGCGAGCGTGGCCGGTGAAAAAGGCTGCTGCATGGGAGCTTCATTATCGCAGTTCCGGCAGGTCCCGGCGTCACGGTTCCAGCAGCAGCACGCTGAACCATTCCGAGTCGTCCGACCAGGCCCGTTGCACGGACCATCCGGCCTCGTTCGCGATCGATGCGATGCCTTCCGGCGTGTACTTGTGCGAATATTCTGTCAGCAGGTAGTCGCCCGGCTCCAGCTCGAAGCGTTCCTCGCCCAGGCAGAAACGCTGCGGGCGCTCCGCGACCAGGTGCATCTCGATGCGGCCCTGCTCGGCGATCCAGGGGGCCCGATGCCGGAAGCCGGCCAGGTCGAAACCGGCATCGAGCTCTCGGTTCAGGTGCCGCAGCGCGTTCAGATTGAACTCGGCCGTGACGCCCGCCGCGTCGTCGTAGGCCCGCTCGAGTACGTCGGATGCCTTGACTCGATCGACGCCGAGCAGCAGGGCGCCCTCGCTGCCAACCAGGCTTCTGAAGCGCGCCAGCAGCGCGACGGCTTCCTCCCGCCTGAAGTTACCCAGCGTGGATCCGGGGAAATAGACCGCGCGACGCCGTGAGGACGCGGCGAGACCGGTCGGCAGTCGCATCGGCCGTGTGAAATCCGCCGCGAGCGGGTGCACGTCGAGCCCGGGGAAGTCCCGGCGCAGACTGCGGGCGGCCGCATACAGATGCTCCCGGGAGATGTCCACCGGCAGGTAGGCGGCGGGCTGCTCGAGCGCTTCGAGCAGCAGGCGCGTCTTGCGGCTCGCTCCGCTTCCCGGCTCGATCAGCGCGACACGCGGACCGAGTGCGTCAGCCATCGCCTCGACGTGCTGCTGCATGATCCGAAGCTCGGTGCGGGTAAGGTAGTACTCCGGCAGAGCGCAGATCCGCTCGAACAGCGCCGAGCCGTGCTCGTCGTAGAACCACAGCGGCGACAGACGCATCGGCCGCTCGTTCAGGCCGGCGACCACTTCGGCGATTCGTCGCTCGCGCTCGGCGAACTCCTCGCGCCGGTCCAGTGCGACACTTGGCTGCTTCACGAGCCGAGGTCCCTGGCCAGGCGCAGCCCCGTGAACTGCCAGCGCGAATGCGGGTAGAAGAAATTCCGGTAGCCGGGACGGATGTGATCCGCAGGCGTCGCACAGGAGCCGCCGCGCAGCACGAACTGGCTGCACATGAATTTCCCGTTGTATTCGCCGATGGCACCGGCTGCCGGCCGGAAGCCCGGATATGGCCCGTAGGGCGAGCGGGTCCATTCCCACACATCGCCGAACATCTGGCGCAAACCGGTTCCTGCAGCCGCGGGAAGCGGTCGCAGCGCGTCGCGATCCATCAGGTTTCCTTCTACCGGCAGTCCCGCAGCCGCGGTTTCCCATTCGGCTTCGGTCGGCAACCGTGCAGCTGCCCAACGGGCGAACGCATCGGCCTCGAAGTAGCTCAGGTGACAAACCGGGGCGGCCGGATCGAGAGAGCGACGACCCGCCAGCGTGAACTCGGTCGCAAGGTCATCGGACCAGTACAGTGGATGGCTCCAGTGTTGCTGTTGCACGACCGACCACCCGTCCGACAGCCAGAGCGTCGGCTGCCGGTAGCCCCCTGCACGGATGAACTCGAGGTATTCGGCGTTTGTGACCAGGCGGTCCGCGAGCTCGAAGGCCTCGAGCCACTCGCGGTGCCTCGGCGTCTCGTTGTCGAAGCAGAAGGCCGCCTCACCGTCCGTGCCGATCTCCCGCAGCCCTTCGCCGAAGGCGATCCAGCCCATCGGCGTCGCGGCCCCGGCAGTCGCGGAAGGTTCGAGATCACTGCGATAGGCAGGCTCGAGCGGATTGCAGGAAAGCACGTGCTTCAGGTCGGTGAGCATGAGCTCCTGGTGCTGCTGCTCGTGGTTCAGGCCGAGCTCGACCAGCGGCCACACCTCGCTGTCGGTCTCGATATTCTCGACCAGGCGCGTCATGTGCTCATCGACGTGGGCGCGGTAGCGCAGCACCTCGCGGAGCGTCGGCCGCGTCAGCAGCCCGCGGCATGGTCGCGCGTGTCGCGGGCCCACGGACTCATAGTAGGAATTGAACAGGTATCCGAAGCGCTCGTCGAAGGGTCGGTAACCCGGCACCCGGGGGCCGAGCAGAAACTCCTCGAAAAACCAGCTGGTGTGGCCGAGGTGCCACTTCGTCGGGCTCACGTCGGGCATGCTCTGCACGACCTGGTCCTCGATCTCGAGCGCTGCGGCGATCTCGAGCGAGGTCTGTCGCACTGTGCGATAACGCAGCGAAGGGGACTCGCGCGGAGCCGTGGCGCCCGACCGTGCAGCGGGAAAATGGGCGCGCGGATGTGTGGCCATGGTGGTGTCCTCCAGCCGCGACTGCAGCGACCGTTCGTCGACGGTGCGTGTCTCTCGTTAAGGGTTTATGAAAATCCGGCAGCAATTGCAAGCCCGGATCCGCCGAGGCCAGGCAGGAGCCATCGAGCCGCCAACAGAAGAACCCCCGCAATCGCGGGGGTTCGAGAGGGTTTGCGGTGCCGTGCCGTCAGCGCAAAAGGCACGGGTATGGATCGATCACCAGCCCGGCGGCAGGCCCACGTCCGGCTTGCTGTAATCGCAGACGCCGGAAGGGAAGATCGCCTGCAGCGTCGCCGCCTCGACCGGGTTCGGAGTCCAGACCCCGTAGAGTCCCCTTGCGATCGCCTCGGCCACCGGCATCAGCTGGCACTTGAATATGCTCTGCTCGAACGGTCCTCCGGCAACGCGACGCGATGTGCTGTAGGTCTTGAACCGCTGCGTACAGGTGCCAGCGGGCTTCGCATCGATGATGCCGTTCCAGACGTCGGGACCGCTGGCGATTTCGTTGCCGTACTCGTCGAAGCAGCGATCCGTCGCGCGCAGCGGCTTGTTGTCGGCAACGCCGCCCGATGGGTTCATTCGGATGTTGTGCATCCACTCATCGATGACTTCGAGCGCTTCCGGCGTCTGGTCGAAGCGCGCGCCCGGGTCCACGACATCGGTGAACCAGACCACCTGGTTGCTCGCATCACCGTCGAAATTCAGCATGCGCTTGCGCGACGCGAAGGACTGGTGCGAGTTGTGCATGTCGAGTTCGTCCTCGAGGTAGTGGCGCCAGTCGATGATCGGGATGTCGATGCCGCCGCGGAAGACGAGACCCGATTCGTAAACGGCACGCATTGCTTCGAGGTTGCCTTGCTGTCGCACGGCCGGTGCGCCGCTGATGTTGAACGCCTGGTTGCGGCTGCTCCATGGATCCCAGTTCGTCAGGTCGATGACGCCCGGGGGATAGAACGGCGAACCCTCCTGGACCATGTCGGGCTCGTTCTTCCAGCCGCCTGTCACGGCGTTGAGCTTCAGGAACTCGGCCGGGGTGATGCTGCCGTCGGCTACGGCCTGCAGTCCGTACTGCACCCCGACGTTGTCCCAGTAATTTCGCGCATAGCCGTCGGCGTCGCGGCCGACGATGTTGACGATGTCGCCGAAATGGCTCCATTCGATCGCAGCGATCGCGGACTGGGGTTCGAACAGCTGCTGGTTCGATGCCTGGCCGTAGTTCGGGTTCAGTGCCAGCGGAGACAGCCCGCGCCAGCCGTTGATGCACTCGGTGAGGCCCGGTACGCCGCCGGTATACGGATTCGGCAGCGTGTTGCTGGCAGCCATGCCTTCGAGCAGCGTACGGTTGGTCCAGGTCAGCCAGCGCGGATTCATGCCGTCGAGCGCGTCCATGAAGAACTCGAGCAGTTCGCAGTCGCCGACGTGAACAGCCTGGGTCACCATGTCCGGGTACGAGTACTGCGGGATGCCGGCGTCGAGCAGCCCGGGATGGTTCTGCGCATAGACGTACTGCTGGATCGCGCCGCCGGATCCGCCGATTCCGACCGTGTAGCCCGGGACGTCGTACAGCTCGATGAAGCGCTCCTTGACCATCAGCGCGGTCTCGCCGCCGAGCTGCAGGTTGTAGTGCGTGCTGGTTCGCGTGCCCGAGGAGTGCAGCACGGCGTAGCCCCGTTCGAGCGGGAAGTCATACAGCGACGCCGAGGTGCTCATGTTCCCCTGCGAGTGCCCGATGGCCACGCCTCCGTCGAAGCGGTACACGACGTTGCCGTTCCAGGCCTCCCGGCCGAGCGTTTCGGGGCCAGTGTCATACGGCGCCAGCATCGCGATGCTGTACAGGAAACGATTGATCGTGCCGCGCTCGCGGCGCACGACGAAGTCCACGGTCTTGCCCGCAGTGGTCGTGGTCTGTGCCATGTCAGCGGGGCGTGGCATGCCGGGCGTGTAGTCCTTCCAGGCACCGCTGGTGCTGCGGTAATGGAACGTCACCAGTGTCGGCGCCGAGCAGTTCCGGCTGTAGCCGGCCAGGTTGCCGGCCGCATCGAAAGACTTCGTGCCGGTCACGGGATCGTCCGGAATGGGCTGGCCCAGTCCCTGGGTCATCGTCGTGCAGACGAACGGATACTGGTGGGGTCCTGAGAAGATCGGCCCGGTGATCGGATAATTCGTCAGCGTCATGTTGACCGGCGCGGGCCGGCCGCGGCCCCGACCGTTGGCCTTTACGACGACGAGGTTGTCGCCGATATCAAGACCGTCGATCACGCCGGTCAGCGTGCGCGTCCCCGGGATCACCGTGAAGCGGCCGCGCTGGTCGCTGCCGTTCACCCATACCTCGGCCTGGTGCAGTGGCACGGTCCGGGGCACCTGTATGTGCAGGCGTGCATCACCGCCGCTCACCTGATCCGGCGCCGATGAAACCACCTGGACCGCGAACTCGTCGCTGGCCGGGTTGGATTTCGGTGCGTCCGGTTTCGTGTGCGCGACCTGGGCGGCTGCGAGCAATGCAGCAATAGCCACGAGTTTTCGCATGATTCTCCCCTCGTCTGGCATTGAACTTGTTATGGCTGCGCCCTCGGGCGCAGAGCCTCTTTTATACGCCGACATGCGTCAGTAGTACATCGGGGTGGCCCGCAGCGCACTGCGGTCGGAGCAGCGCGGTGGAACGCAAAGCGCTGCCCGCGGTCTAGAATATTCTGGGGTGCCGCCCGGTACCGGGTGCTCGGAGGATCCAGCTTTGGTGAAATTTCTGCTGTGGCTGCTGCTGCTGGTCGTGTGCTGGCCGCTCGCGCTGCTTGCGCTGATCCTCTGGCCGCTGGTGTGGCTGCTGCTGCTGCCGTTCCGGTTGCTCGGCGTGGCGGTCGAGGGCGTGTTCGCATTCCTTCGCGCTCTGGTGATGCTGCCGGCGCGTGTGCTCGGTGGCCGGCCGGGCCAGGCCACGTAGCTGAGCCAGATGGAGATCCGTAACGCGAGCCCGACCGACGCGAGTCAGCTCGCCTACCTGATCAATCTCGCGGGCGAGGGCATCCCGGAGTACCTGTGGCGCGGAATGGTCGAAGCCGGCGAGTCGCCGCTCGAGGTCGGGGCGCGCCGTGCAGCCAGGTCCGAGGGCGGCTTCAGTTATACCAATGCGAGGGTCTGCGTCGAGCATGACGAGATGTTCGGGATGCTGCTGGCCTACCGCCAGCCCGATCCGTTCGAGCTCGGCGGAATTGCGGACTACCCGGAAGTCGTTCGACCGCTGGTCATGCTCGAGGCGCAGGCACCGGGCAGCTGGTACATCAATGCGGTCGCGACGTTCGCACAGTACCGCGGCCGCGGCGTGGCGAGCCGCCTGATCGCGGACACTGAGTCACGCGCCGCGGCGGCATACTGTGATCGGGTCAGCCTGATCGTCGCGTCGGAGAACACAGCGGCGATCCGCCTATACGAGAATCTTGGCTACCATGCCGTGGACTCAGCACCGGTCGTGCCATATCCCGGCTGTCTGCACGGCGGCAACTGGGTGCTGATGGTCAAGCGGCTCGCAGCCGGAAGGTCGCCGGCCTGAGACTCCGGCTTCGGCGCGGGGTGGGCGCGTTGAACACGCGGAACGTGTCCATGCATCGGCCCGGTCGGTTCCTCGCCCGTCCCTCAGCCGATGCTCCGTCGCGGCGACTCTCCGGTCCAGTCCTTGTAGGCGTGACAGAATGCGACCGAGTCCCGGTATCCGAGTCGCTCGGCAATCTCCTGCAGGCTCATGTGGCGCAGTCCGAG
>DATIRA010000091.1:0-7297 GCA_035470225.1 Steroidobacteraceae bacterium
GACAAGGTCGGCCACGGCCGGTTCATGGTCGTACACAGGATCACGCCCGATTCGAACCACGAGCTGCGCCTGTCGCTGAACAGCTCGGCGCTCGGGCCGGGCGAATACCGTATCCGGCTACAGGGCTACACCTGGCGCGGCGAGCGGATGGACGCCGGCTGGGTCAGGCTGGTCGTCGCGCCGCCGCCGTGACCGTCGGCCCTGGGGCAAAGGGTCCCGGCCGGGCAGGTGTTTCGACCGAGCAAATCGCGTGGAGCGACTCGAAGCGCCAGCCGGTCGCAGCGGGTCGCGGCCGGGCCGGCGTTTCGACAAAGCGAATTACGTGGAGCGACTCGAAGCGCCGGCCCGGTCGCGACCCCGCGCTGATGCCGGCAGAGGCGACCCATGGCGCGACGCGATCAGTCCGCTGAGCAGTCTCAGTAGTTCCGCCGCAGCGTCGCCACCGGCGGATGCGTCACGACCGAGCGCGTGGCCAGGAGCCCGGCGCTGCCCACCAGCAGCGCGCCGCCGAGAATCCCCGCGAGCCAGACCGCCGGGTCGGGCGAGTAGTCCAGGTTGAAGACCTCGCGGGCAAGGAAGAAGCCGGCAACGCTCGCACCGGTGGCCGCGAGCAGTCCCGCCAGCAGCCCCAGCACCGTGAATTCGGCTGCAAGGCCCTGGAACACGACTCGACGGCTGGCCCCTAGCGTGCGCAGCATCGCACTCTCGTAGCGACGCTCGTCCCGGGTCGCCTGCACTGCCGCGAGCAGCACCATGAGTCCGGCCGCGAGCGTGAACCCGAAAACGTACTCCACGGCGAGCGTGGCTTTGTCCATCACCTCGCGCACCTGCGACAGTAGCGCCTCGATGTCGATGATCGTGACCTCCGGAAATTCCCTGACCAGATCCACGAGCGCCGGCCGCTGGTCGGGCCCCAGGTGCACGCTGGTGATCAGCGTACCGGTCACATCGTCCAGCACGCCGGGCGAGAACACGACGAAGAAGTTGGGACGAAACGAGTCCCATTGGACTTCGCGCAGGCTCGTGACCCGTGCGGTGACCGATTCGCCGGCGACGTCGTACTCGAGTTCGTCGCCGAGCTGCAGGCCCAGCAGTTCGGCATACTCGCGCTCGACCGAAACCTCGGCTCGCCCGCTCCGCGGCGCATCCCACCAGCGGCCCGCCACCAGCCGATTGTCCGCGCGCAGCCGCTCGGCCCAGGTCAGGTTGGCCTCGCGCTCCACGAAGCCCCGTGCACGCTCAGACCCGAAGTCCATGTCCTCGACGGGCAGCTCGTTGATCCGGACCAGGCGTGCGCGGATCATCGGCACGAGCTCCGTGGCGGGCAGGCCCCGCTCCGAGAAGAACCGGCTCACGGCTTCCCCTTCGTCCGGCCGGATGTTGATCATGAAGTAGTTGGGAGCATCGCGCGGCAGGCTCGCCTTCCACTCGTCCAACAGGTCGTCCCTGACCAGCAGCAGCAGCAGCAGGACCATCAGCCCGAGCCCGAAAGCCACCAGCTGCGCGATGCTCTCACGGCCCCGACGCGCAATGTTCGCCAGCCCGTAGCGCCAGGCGACGCTCGCGCGGCTTCGGAACGGCGCGAGCGAACGCACCATCAACGCCCCTGCGACACCGAGCAGCGCGAAGGTCCCGCCGATGCCCGCTGCGAGGTATGCGACGAGCCTCGCGTCCTTTACCAGCCACAGCAGCAGCCCCAATACGGCCGCCACCGCGAAGCCATAGACCACGGCATAGCGCAGCGGCGGCGGCTCGAGGTTGCGCCTGAGCACGCGGGCCGGCGGCACGCGCTTCAGCTGCAGCATCGGCGGCAGCGCGAACCCGGTCAGCACGACCACCGACGTGCCCAGACCGAGCCATGCCACATCGGCCGTCGGCGGTGGGAGGTCCCCGCGCACGAGGTCCCGCAGCAGCCACTCGAGACCGAACTGGGCCAGCAAGCCCAAAAGAGTGCCAATCGAACCGGTGACCAGCGCGACGGCGACGAGCTGTGTCAGCGTCTGGCGGAGCACCAGTCCCTGCGATGCCCCCATGCACTTCTGCAGCGCCGCGCTGTCGAGGTGACGTTGGGCATAGCGACGCGCCGTCATCGCCACCGCGATCGCGGCGAGCAGCACGCTTGCCATGCTCGCCAGCGACAGGAACCTTCCAGCGCGATCGCTGGAGGCACGGATCTGCGGGCTGGCATCCTCGACGGACTGGAGCCGCTCGCCGGGCCGAATGGTCGCTTCCAGGTAGTCGCGGAAGTTCTCGACCGGGCCCGATTCCCCTGCGAACAGCAGTGCACGACGGACGCGGCTGCCGGGCTGCACGAGCTCGGTCTTCCCGAGGTCCTTGAGGTTGATCAGCAGCGTCGCCGAGAGGTCGGCGAATCCCGAGCCCTGGTCGGGCCGGTAGTCGAGCACCTGCGTCACCGTGACCGTATGTGCACCAACGCCGAGCTTCGAGCCTACCGGAACACCGAGCCGGGCCAGCAGCCTTGAGTCCGCCCAGGCCTCGCCGGGTCCGGGAATCCCATCGACCGCGCGTGCGGGCTCGAATGGTGCATCTGCGATCTTCAGTCGTCCGCGCAGCGGGTAACCCTCGCTCGCTGCACGCAAGGCGACCAGCGAGGATTCGTCTCCGGCGAACACGACGCTGGGCATGCTGACGATGCGCGCCGTGCGAAGGCCCCGCCGCGCGGCTTCTTCCTCATAGGCAGGATCCATCTCCCGGGCGGACTCGAGCCGGAGGTCGGCACCCAGCACTTCGCTCGCCTGCCGCTCTATCGCGCCGGCAATGCGGCTGGTGAAAAACCCGACGGCAGTGATCGAAGCGACCGCGACGATCAGCGCGAGAACCAGCACGACGACCTCGCCCGACTTGAGGTCGCGCAGCAGGCTCCGGAGTGCCAGCCGCAGTGTCCTCACGCTGCGTCGCCGACGATGCGACCGGCATCGAGGGCGATGACCCGGCCGCAGCGCCCGGCGAGCGCGCGGTCGTGCGTCACCAGCACCAATGTCGTGCCGGTCGCCGCGTTCAGGCCGAACATCAGGTCCATCACGCGCTCGCCCGTGCCGGCATCGAGGTTGCCGGTCGGCTCGTCTGCAAACAGGACGTCCGGACCGGTCACGAAGGCGCGTGCGATCGCGACACGCTGCTGTTCCCCGCCGGAGAGCTGCCTCGGGTAGTGGCCCCGCCGACCGCTCAAGCCGACACGATCGAGTGCCTCCGTCGCGGCGGCATGTGCATCGCGCCGCCCGGCGAGCTCCAGCGGCAGCATCACGTTCTCGAGTGCCGTCAGTGAAGGCAGCAGGTGGAAGGACTGGAAGACGAAGCCGACGTGGCCGGCACGCACCGCAGCACGGCCGTCCTCGTCCATCGCCGAGATTTCGTGTCCAGCCAGGTGGATGCTTCCGCCGGTGGGCTCGTCCAGTCCCGCGAGCAGCGCGAGCAGCGTGGACTTGCCGGCCCCGGACGGCCCGACGATCGCGACCGAGTCGCCACGGTCGATGTCGAGGCTCACCTCCGACAGGATGGCGAGCGTTCCCTCCGGGCTGTTAACCTCCTTGCGAACCTCCGCCGCCGAAAGCACCGTGTCGTTTCGTTCCATCTGTCTCGCGCTCATCTGCTCGTTCCTGGTCGCCGGTACGGGCCGTGCCCAGCCTCCGTCCGAAGTGATCCTCGTGCTCGGGGACAGCCTGAGTGCCGGCTACGGGCTGAGTCCGGAGCAGGGCTGGGTCGCCCTGCTGCGGCAGCGGCTGCGCTCGGCAGGTTACGGACACCGCGTGGTCAACGCCAGCTCGAGCGGAGAGACCACCGGCGGCGCGCTGGCCCGGCTGCCACGAGCCCTCGACAGGCACCGGCCAGCCGTCGTCGTGATCGAGCTCGGCGGAAACGACGGCCTGCGGGGTCTGCCGACCGAGGGCATACGCGGCAACCTCGAGGCCATGATCGAGAGTTCCCTCGCGGCCGGAGCACGCGTGCTGCTGGTCGGCATGCGCATCCCACCCAATTACGGATCGACTTACACCGAGGCTTTCCACGAGCTCTATGGGCAGCTCGCCCGGGAACATGACCTGCCTCTCGTGCCGTTCCTGCTCGACGGCATCGCCCTCGACGATTCGCTGATGCAGCAGGATGGGTTTCACCCGAATGCAGCCGCCCAGCCGCTGATGCTCGAGGCCGTATGGAAGGAGCTGGAACCGATGCTGGAGGCCGGCTGATCCGCAACGCGGCGCGGCACAGCACGGCAGCAGATGAAAAGCGAATCCGCCGCTGCTATATAGCTCGCACCAGACCAGCGACCACGGCCCGTGGTCCTGTACCTCGGGGGAAAGCGCGTGGAGAAAATCTGGCTGAAGAGTTATCCGGCGGGGGTGCCGGCGGAGATCAACCCGAACCAGTTCCGGTCGCTGAAGGAACTCTACGAGAAAAGTGTCGCACGCCATCGCGACCGACCCGCCTACACCTGCATGGGCAGGACCCTCAGCTATGCGGAACTCGACCGCCTGAGCCGGCGATTCGCCGCCTACCTGCAGCGGGTGGCCCGTCTGGAGAAGGGCGACCGCATCGCGGTCATGCTTCCGAACGTGCTGCAGTACCCGGTCGCGGTATTCGGCGCGTTCCAGGCGGGGCTGACGGTCGTCAACGTCAACCCGATGTACACGCCGCGCGAGCTCTTGCATCAGCTACGCGACAGCGGAGCCCGGGCCATCGTGATCCTGGAGAATTTCGCGCACACGCTGCAGCAGGTCCGCGAGGAAACGGACCTCGATCTCGTCATCGTCACCGGTGTCGGCGACCTGCTCGGGTTCCCGAAGTCGGCACTGGTGAACTTCGCGCTGCGCCACGTCCGCAAGCAGGTGCCCGAGTGGAGCCTGCCGGGAGCCGTCGGGTTCGGCGAAGTGCTCGCCAAGGGGCGTTACGAGAACCTGTCGTCAACTGAACTCGGCCACGAGGACGTCGCCTTTCTGCAGTACACCGGCGGCACGACCGGCGTCTCGAAGGGAGCGGTGCTGACGCACCGCAACCTGGTCGCCAACGTGCTGCAGGCCGAGGCCTGGATCGCCCCCGCCTGGAATCCCGACGAGCCGCAGCTGGTCGTTACAGCACTGCCGCTCTATCACATCTTCTCGCTGACGGCGAACTGCCTGACAATGACCCTGCTAGGCGGCCACAACCTGCTCATCGCGAACCCGCGTGACTTCGCCGGCTTCGTCACGGAGCTCGGCCGGTATCGTTTCACTTTCTTCAGCGGCGTCAACACGCTGTTCAACGCGCTGCTGAACACGCCTGGATTCGACCAGCTCGACTTTACGAGCCTGAAGATCAGCCTGGGCGGCGGCATGGCCGTGCAGGGCGCAGTCGCGGAACGCTGGAAACAGGTGACCGGCAACGTGCTGACCCAGGCCTGGGGCCTGACCGAGACGTCGCCTGCGGCCTGCATCAACCCGCCGGGAGTGGATTTCAACAATTCAATAGGACTGCCGATCTCCTCGACGATCGTTACCATCCGCGACGACGAGGGACGCGAGCAGGCGCTCGGTGAGCGGGGCGAAATCTGTGTAGAGGGTCCGCAGGTGATGCGGGGCTACTGGAACCGGCCCGAGGAGACGGCCAAGGTGATGATCGACGGCCGCATCCTGCGCACCGGCGACATCGGCTACATGGACGAGCGCGGCTACGTGTTCATCGAGGATCGCAAGAAGGACATGATCCTCGTGTCGGGCTTCAACGTGTACCCGAACGAAGTGGAGAGCGTGGCGGTGACGCACCCGGGCGTTCTGGAGGTGGCCGCGGTGCCGCAACCTGACGAGCGCGCGGGCGAGGTGGTCGCGCTGTTCGCTGTCAGGAAGGATCCGGCCCTCACCGAGGAGGCGCTGATAGAGCATTGCCGCAAGTCCCTGACCGGCTACAAGGTGCCGAAACGGGTCTACTTCCGGGACGAGCTGCCCAAGACCAACGTGGGCAAGATTCTCCGGCGGGAGCTCAGGGACGAACTGCGCGGGAAGGAGTAGAGTCGCGGCGAGGCCGCCTGCCGCACTGGATGAGCGGACCGCGCTTCTCGACGCGCTGCGCGAACCGGTGCCTACTACCGCTGCGCCGCGTCCCTGAGCCGGGCGGCGGCCGGCGACGCGCCGGTCCCCGGGTCTGGCGCGGCTGCGACGATGCGGAGCCGCGCCCGTTTACCGGCGACGCTTGCGCGAACCCTTGTCCATCGACGATCGCGCGACGAAATGCGCCGCCACGTCGTCGCCGCTGCTCGCCGCCCGGCGGATCCCGTCGAGAATCATCTTTTCGGCACGCTCGGTACCCACCCAGCTGACGATCGTGACCCACTTCCCCTTCTCCAGGTCCTTGTAGTGCTGGAAGAAGTGCGCCACCTGGTCGGTCAGCGTGGTCGGCAGGTCCTTGTAGGAACGCACACCCGAGTAGAAGGGGTGCAGCTTGTCCACCGGAACCGCGATCACCTTTTCGTCGTCGCCCGACTCGTCCTTCATCAGCAGCGCACCGACGGGCCTGACGCGCACGATGGCTCCGGCGACGACCGGGCTCGGCACGACCACGATGACGTCCACCGGATCGCCGTCACCGGAGAGCGTGTGCGGAATGAAGCCGTAGTTACCGGGGTAGAACATCGCCGTGTTCAGAAAGCGATCCACCCTGAGCGCACCGGACTCCTTGTCGAGCTCGTATTTCACCGGAACGCCGCCCGACGGGATCTCGATCAGCGCGTTCACGTCGTGCGGTGGATCCTCCCCGATCGAGATCTTGTCTATGTCCATCTGGCTACCCGTGATAGTTGGGTGAAAATTCGTGTACGGCCTCGACCATCGCCAGCGCGTTCTCCGGCGGCACGTCCGGGTGGATGCCGTGGCCAAGGTTGAAGACGTGGCCCGGCCCGTGGCCGTAGCTCTCGAGCACCGCTGCGACGCGCTGCCGGATCTGCTCCGGGGGCGCGTAGAGTACGCTCGGATCGAGATTGCCCTGCAGCGCAACCCGAGCGCCCGCCAGGCGGCGCGCGTCGGAAAGGTCGGTGGTCCAGTCCACGCCCAGCGCATCGCAGCCGGCCTCGGCCATGTCCCCGAGCCAGGCGCCGCCGCCCTTTGTGAACAGGATCACCGGCACCCGGCGACCCTCGCTTTCCCGCGTCAGGCCTTCGACGATCTGGCGCATGTAGGCCAGCGAGAACTCGCGGTAGTCGGCCGGAGTAAGCACGCCGCCCCAGGTGTCGAAGATCATCAAAGCCTGCGCCCCTGCCGCCACCTGCGCGTTCAGGTAGGCCAGCGTGGCCCGGGCAACGATGTCGAGCATC
>DATIRA010000092.1:0-2029 GCA_035470225.1 Steroidobacteraceae bacterium
GTCGATCGCGGGCGTGTATGCCGGCGGCGACATCGTCACCGGCGCGGCGACCGTGATCGAGGCGATGGGCGCCGGCAGGCGCGCGGCGCGCGCGATGAAGGCGTTCCTCGGCCTGCGCGACAGCGACGTCGTCTACCAGGACCGGCACGCCGGTACCGACACGACACTTTTCGGCATCCCGCGCTCCGAGCGCGGCTACGCGCGAGTGCGCGTTGCAAGGTGACCCCATGAATGCAGTCGTCGACATCAAGTCCCGCGAGGCCGCCGCACGGTCGGGCGCCTCGCGCACCTCGGCAAAGAAGGCCCAGACGCTCGCGGAAAACGTGATCGAGATCATGAGCGACTCGGGCGAAGGCGCGCAGAAGTGCGGCCAGTCCTTCGGTTCGATCGCGGCCCGCATGGGCAACGGCGTGTGGACCGTCGAGATCATCCCGGCCGAAATTCAGCCGCCGGCGCGCAGCATCGCCGGCGCGAGCGGCAACCGTATCCGCATCGGCTCGAATCGGGTGACGAACGGCGGTGACGAGGCGGCGCTGGCCGTGGCGTTCAACGAGCAGGTGCTGCTGGGCCGGCTGAACGCCGGCGAACTCAAGCCCGGCTGCATCATCCTGCTCGAGAGCATCTGGGGCGAGAGCCCGGACCCGAAGATCGTCGCGCAGTACGCTGAGACGCGCGACCGGCTGCTGGCCGAGGGATTCCGGCTCTTCGAGGTGCCGATGGAGAAGGAGTGCCTGAAGATCGTCTCCGACGCGCGCAAGGGCAAGAACATGTTCGTGCTGGGGATGCTCTGCAACCTGTACAGCCTGGACATGAACCTCGCGCGCGAGCAGATCGCGTTCATCTTCGGCAAGAAATCGCAGAAAATCATCGACGCCAACGTCGCGCTGCTCGAAGCGGGCTGGGACTGGGCGGAGGCCAACCTCGACTTCCGCTACAGCGTGCCGGCCGAGCGCGCGACCGAGCCGCAGGTGGTGCTGAACGGCAATACCGCGCTGGCACTCGGCGTCGTCGCCTCCGGCATGGACATCTGCGCGATGTACCCGATCACGCCGGCCACCTCGGCCTCGCATTACCTGAGCGAGATGTTCGAGCGCGCGGGCGGCATCGTGCACCAGGCCGAGGACGAGATCGCCGCCTGCGCCTTCGCGATCGGCGCCTCCTATGCCGGTCGCGTCGCGGTGACCATCACCTCGGGACCGGGCTACGCGCTGAAGCAGGAAGGCATCGGCCTGGCCGTGATGGCCGAGATCCCGCTCGTCGTCGTCGACGTGCAGCGCGGCGGACCGAGCACGGGCCAGCCCACCAAGGTCGAGCAGGGCGACCTGCTCAGCGTGATGTTCGGCAGCCACGGCGACGCGCCGAAAGTCGTGTTCGCGGTCAACAGCATCGAGGACTGCTTCTACTCGATGATCACGGCGCGACGCATCGCCGAGACATTCAACATGGTCGTGGTGGTGCTCTCGGACGCGAGCCTCGCGACCGCTCAGCAGCCCTTCCCCCGGCCACAGTTCAGCGCGGACTGGCTCGCGCCGCCGGTCGACCAGAGCCCGGTGCCCGAGGGCGTGAAGCCCTACGACTGGGACCCGGTCACCGGGCTCAGCCGGCGCTTCGTGCCGGGCCAGCCGAACGGCATGCACACGCTCACCGGCCTGGCGCACGACACCGCGAGCCGCGTGGCCTACGACCCGCACATCAACGAGCAGGGCCTGCGCGCCCGCAGCCTCAAGCTCGCCGCGCTGCAGAAGATGCTCGCTCCGCCGCAGGTCTTCGGCGAGGAGCAGGGCGACCTGCTGCTGGTCGGATGGGGCAGCACCACGGGTGCGATCGAGGAGGCCGTGGAACGACTGACCGGCGAAGGACACAAGGTGTCCTCGCTGCACCTGACGTTCCTGCAGCCGATGCCGGCCGGCATCAAGGAAATCCTGCAGCGCTTCGGTCGCGTGATGACGATCGAGGCGAACTGGTCGGACAGCCTGGAGGACGAGTTGATCGACGAGACGAACCGCCGCTACTCGGCGCTCGCGATGCT
>DATIRA010000093.1:0-6431 GCA_035470225.1 Steroidobacteraceae bacterium
GGCGCCGCAGTTCTGCGGGAGCGTACATCCTGAGCGAGCGAGGCTTCCAGGCCTACGTATTGCAGGGTGGTATCAACGCCGGCAAAGCCTGACGGCCGCGGGGGTTACTACATCGTGTGCGTGGGCTTGTCCCCGCCGAGCGCGCCGGCGAGATAGGATTCGATCTTGCGCTGCGTCGCGCCGCGGTCCTGCTCGCTGAACTGCACGCCTATGCCGGCCGTGCGCTTGCCCTGGGCGCCCTTCGGCGTCATCCATATCACACGGCCGGCCACCGGCAGCTTCTCGTCCTCGCCCATCAGGTTGAGCAGCATGAACACTTCGTCGCCGAGTCGGTAGTTGCTGCTGGTAGGAATGAACAGGCCGCCGTTCTTCACGAACGGCATGTAGGCGAGGTACAGCGCGCTCTTGTCCTTGATCGTGAGCGTCAAGAGTCCTGGTTTGTTCGGTTGCCGGGTCACGGGACCCATCAATTCACTCCTTTGCGCCCGAAACATCGGCCTGCCTCCACCAGCAGGGCCTCGACGAGCAGCTGCGGCGCGGCCGAGCCTTCGAGCAGCCGGCGCGCCTCCCGGATCGTGTCCACCCAGCGGAACGCCGCGCTTATGTTCACTGTGGCGCCAGCCCTTTGCAAGGCTGGACCCCGTGGAAGCGTGAGCTCCGTCGCATCCAATGTCCGCCGCCTGATGATCTGTCCGGCCCAGTGCTCGAGCCAGTCCAGCCGCACCGGCAGGCCTTCGCCGAGCATCTCGGCTGCGGTGGCGGTCACTTCGGCGCGCCCCGACAGGAAATCCTCGAGCAGCCCCGTCATCTGCGTCTGCAGTTCCTGGAAATGCGGCGCGAGCTCGAGCGCCCGCAGCGGCGCACCGCCGGCGAGCCGCAGCAGCTCCGGCTGAACGCCTCCGGGCAGCTCGCGGGCGAGCCACTCGAGCGCCGACGTCTCGTCGGGCCGGCTCACCTCGATCCGTTGGCAGCGGCTCCTCAGCGTCGGCAGCAGCCCCGACGGGCGTGCGGTGACCAGCACTAGCAGCGTCCGGGCGGCCGGTTCCTCGAGCGTCTTCAGCAGTGCGTTCTGGGCATTCCTGGTCATCGAGTTCGCCGGCGACAGGATCGCTACGCGGTAACCGCGGCGCATGCTGGTCATCGCCAGCTGTTCCGTCACATCCCTGACCTGGTCGACCGAGATCGTGCGTCGATCCTCCTCCGGGCGTATCCAGTGCAGGTCGGGGTGCGAGCCAGCCCTGCTCAGCGCACAGTCGGGGCAGTTGCCGCAGGCCTCGAGGCGATCGCCACGGCCGCTGCAAAGCAATGCGGCCGCCACGGCGCCGGCGAAGTGCTCCTTGCCGACCCCCACCGGACCATGAACCAGCAGCGCATGCGGCAGGCGCGACGCGTCCGCAGCCGCCTGTAGCTTCCGGCGTGCAGCATCGTGCCAGTCGAGGAAACCGGCCGCGGCTGTCGCGGAAGGTACGTCGGCAGTTGCGCTCATGCCGACCCCGCAACCAACGCTTCGAGGCCATGCCGGATCATCGTCTCGACGCGCTCGGGTGTAGTTGTCGCATCTACGACAAGGAATAGTCGCGGTTCGAGTCGCGCCCGCTCGAGGTAACAGTCGCGGACGCGCTCGAAGAACTCGTGCAGTTCCGCCTCAAAGCGATCGGGCTGCTGAGCGCCGTTTCGCGCTCCGGCTCGCGCCAGCCCCGTCTCGACCGGTGCATCGAGCAGGATCGTCAGGTGCGGCCAGAGCCCCGGATGCACGATATCGACCAGCGCGTCGATCTGCGCGGTCGGGATGCCACGGCCACCGCCCTGGTAGGCATAGGTCGCGTCGGTAAAGCGGTCGCAGAGTACCCAGGCGCCCCTTTCGATGGCCGGGCGGACGAGGTTCTCGAGGTGCGTCGCGCGGGCGGCGAACATCAGCAGCAGCTCGCATGCCTGCGGCATCGGCTCCGCGCTGCGCTCGAGCAGCAGATCGCGCAAGCGCTCGGCCCGGCGGGTGCCTCCCGGCTCGCGCGTCACGACGACTTCCAGCCCGAGGCCAGACAGCCAGCCGGCGACACGCTTCAGCTGCGTGGACTTGCCGACGCCCTCCACGCCCTCGAACGTGATGAACCTGCCCTGCAACTCAACGCTCCACGCCGCGACGACGATAACGTGCAAGATACTCGGCCACGGCCCGGTTGTGCTCGGCCAGCGTCTTCGAGAAACGGTGACTGCCATCCGGCAGGCCTGTCGCGACGAAATACAGCTCGCCCCGCTCCTCCGGGCGCACCGCGGCGCGCAATGCGCCGGCACCCGGTGCCGCGATCGGCGTGGGGGGAAGTCCGTTGCGCGTATACGTGTTGTAGGGACCGTCACGCTGCAGGTCTGCGCGGCGCAGGTTGCCATCGAACGATTCCCCGAGACCGTAGATGACGGTCGGATCGGTCTGCAGCGGCATTCCGAGCCGCAGCCGCTCGGTGAACACGCCGGCGATGCGCGGCCGTTCCGAGGCGAGCGCCGTCTCCTTCTCGACGATCGAGGCGAGCACCAGCGCCTGGTACTCGCTGTCGATCGGCAGATCCTCCGCGCGATCACGCCATGCCGCCTCCAGCTCCTGCCGCATCCGTGCGCGCGCCCTGCGCAGCAACTCGAGGTCCGTCGTCCCGCGCTCGAAGAAATACGTATCGGGGAAGAACAGGCCCTCCGGGTGACGGTCCGGCTCGCCGAGTTCGCGCATCAGTTCAGCGTCGCTACGGCCGGCCAGCACGTGCTCGAGCAGCGGCTCGCGCTCCAGCGCCCGGCGCAGTTCGCGGAAAGTCCAGCCCTCGACGATCGTCACCGAGTGCTGCACGACGATGCCGGCCTGCAGTTGCTCGAGCAGTGAGCGCGGCGTCGTGCCGGGCCTCAGCTCGTATTCGCCCGCGCGCACCCGGGCATCCGCTCCGGTCAGTCGCGCGTACGCGCCGAGCAGCTGCGGATGAGTGAGGACGCCTCGCGCTGCCAGGTCATCCGCGGTCGCAGCCAGCGGCTGCCCGCGCGGGACCTGGAGCGACAGGACGGACCCGTCGATCGCCAGCGGCGTGTCCAGCCAGCGCTGCAGACCGTGGTAGGCCAGCCCGAGCCCGACCAGCGCCAGCACGAGCAGAATTGCCAGGACGCGCAGCGCCTTCATGAGACCTGCGGACCGAGTCGTTCACGAAGTACGCCCGCGAGCGCTCCACTGCTCCACTCTCCAATCGCTTCGATCCTGGCGACGGAGCGGATGCCGCGCGTCGCGCTGGTGAGGAAGATCTCGTCCGCGTCGCCGAGATCGTCGAGGCTCAGCGCCGTAGCGCGCGTGTCGATGCCCAGCGACGGTGCCTCGCTCAGCACGATTCCGCGCATGATCCCGGCAACCCCGCAGTCGACGATCTCCGGCGTCAGCAGGCGCCCGCCACGGACGATGAACAGGTTTGCCGCAGTTGCGCAGACCACGCGCCCGTCCTGGGAAAGCATCAGTCCCTCGGCCACCTGTGGATCGTCCCACTCCGCGCAGGCCAGCACCTGCTCGAGCCGGTTCAGGTGCTTCAGGCCCGCGAGCTGCGGATTGCTACCGAGGCGGGTTTCGCAGACCCGCAGCGTCAGTCGGTCCGATTCCGCCGGCCGCGCCTTGAACGCCGAGCAGGTGACGATCCGCGTGACGGTGACCTCGGCCGGCGGACGATAGCCGCGCGGGCCGGGCCCACGCGTGAGAATCAGCTTCACGACGCCACGGTCGAGACCCTGCAGGACCTTGCGGCAGTCCTCGGCGAGCAGCCCGGGCGCAGGCAGTGGAATGCCGAGCCGCGCGCAGCCTTCGGCCAAGCGCTGCATATGCCGGTCGAAGTGCCGGATCGAACCGCCTTCAGCCAGCATCGTCTCGAACAGCCCGTCGCCGTACTGCAGACCGCGGTCCTCGGCGGATACGCTCGAGCTGTCCACGCCGTTGACGAGGCGTTGCCCGATCAACTGGTCTGCTCCAGTGCCGCGAGCAGTCCCCGCGCCTTCGCCCTCGTTTCCGCCAGCTCCGGTTCGGGTCGGGAGTCCGCGACGATGCCACCGCCGGTGCGGAAGGTTGCGATCCCGCCGCCGACCATCATCGTGCGGATAAGGATGTTCAGGTCGAGCGAGCCATCGAGCCCGAGGTAGCCCATCGATCCTGTATACGCGCCGCGGGGCTCCGGCTCCAGTTCGGCGAGCAGTTCCATGCAGCGTACCTTCGGGCAGCCGGTGATCGTGCCACCGGGGAAGACCGCGGCGATCGCCTGGCCGGGGGTGACTTCCGGGCGCAGTTCGCCGCGCACGTTCGAAACGATGTGGTGCACGTGCGCATAGGTCTCGATCGTCATCAGCTCGTCGACCCGCACCGAGCCCGCCTTGCAGACGCGGCCGAGGTCGTTGCGCTCGAGGTCGACCAGCATGATGTGCTCCGCGCGTTCCTTCTCATTGAGCCAGAGCTCCGCCTTCAGCGACTCGTCAGACTCGGCATCCGGTCCGCGCGGTCGGGTGCCGGCGATCGGACGCGTGCTGGCCACGCCGTTCGCGACCCGCAGCAGCCGCTCCGGCGAGGAACTCAGCACCGAGAATCCCGGCAGCCGCGCGATGCCGGCGAATGGCGCCGGGTTCGCAATTCGCAGATACCGGTACAGGTCCATCTCCGTCGCCTCCGGGCGCAATTTCGCCGACCAGGCGCGCGAAAGGTTGACCTGATACACATCTCCGCGCCCGATCGCAGCCAGTGCCTGTCGCACGCCGGCGAGAAATATGGCCGGATCCTCTTCCCGCAGATCCTCGACGAGCGAGCGCGGTACCGTACCGCCCCCGGCCACGGAATGCGCCTCGTGACCATCGCGCGGCAGCGCGGCGATATCCTCCTCCGCCTGCCGGCGGAGACGCGGCTCGTGGCCGTCCTCGGCGCAGAACTGCAGCAGGCCTGTTTCGCGATCGCGGACCAACGCACCGCGGACCCTCCAGGCAATGGCCTGGGGTTGCCGGGAGCGATGCAGCCGGAGGCGCGGTTCGATCTCTGCTGCGAGCTCATAGGACAGGTACAGAAACCAGCCGCCCGAGAAGATTCCGTCCGTGCCCGGGTTGAGGTTTCCGTCCTGCCGCCACCAGTCGTCCAGCGCATCAAGAAAACGCGTGCCGGGTACCTCCCTGCCGTCCTGGGTGAGCCTGCCGTCGCCGTGCTTGAGCAACTGGACCTCCGGCAGCGCCAGCAGCACGTCGTAGCGGCCGAGTGAATCGCCGCCGCCGACACTCTCCAGCAGGACCGGGTAGCGCTCGGGACGTGCTTCGTGCAGATCGAGCAGAACCGCCGACGGCGCGGCGGCGGTCGATGGCTGCGGCGTGGCGGCAGGAAGCCACATACCGGCGACCCGAGCGTCGTCGATCAGGACAGGCTGCGGAACAGCAGGCTGCCGTTCGTCCCGCCGAAGCCGAATGAGTTCGAGAGGCCGGCGTTGACGACGGCCTGGCGGGCGGTGCCCGGAACAAAATCGAGATCACACTCCGGATCGGGGTTCTCGAGGTTGATCGTCGGAGGCAGGATCCCGTCCCGGATCGCCAGGATCGTGAATATCGCCTCGACGGCCCCGGCCGCGCCGAGCAGGTGGCCGGTCATCGACTTGGTCGAGCTGACCGCCAGGCGGCCGGCATGATCGCCGAAGGCACGCTTGATCGCAGTCGTCTCGGCCCTGTCACCGAGCTCGGTGGAGGTCGCGTGCGCGTTGATGTACTGGACGTCCTCGGGTGACATGCCGGCATCCCTGAGCGCCGCGACCATCGCGAGGCGCGCACCCTCCCCGTCCTCCGGGGGCGCCGTGACGTGATAAGCGTCGCCGCTCATGCCGAAGCCGACGAGCTCGGCATAGATCGCCGCGCCGCGGGCCCTGGCGTGCTCGTATTCCTCCAGCATCAGCGCCCCTGCGCCTTCCGCCATGACGAAGCCGTCCCGATCGCGATCCCAGGGTCTGCTGGCCCGGGCGGGTTCCTCGTTGCGGGTGGAGAGCGCGCGCGCCTGACAGAAGCTACCGAGCCCGAGCGGCGTGAACGCCATCTCGGCACCGCCAGCGACCATTGCATCGGCGTCGCCATGCTGGATGCAGCGCGCCGCGATACCTATCGAATGGGTCGAGGTCGTGCACGCAGTCACCAGCCCGAGGTTCGGACCCTTGAGCCCGAAGTGAATCGAGACCTGGCCTGCGGCGGCATTGATGATGCTGCCGGGAATGAAGAACGGCGAGATCTTGCGCGGCGACTTCGCCTCGAGCCACTTCGCGCAGTTTTCCTCGATCGTCTGCATGCCACCGATTCCGGCACCGATCGCGACGCCAATACGCGGGGCATTCGCATCGTCCACCTCGATACCGGCTTCGCGGATCGCCTGGGTAGCCGCCGCGAACGCGAACGGCACGAAGGGATCGAACTTGCGC
>DATIRA010000094.1:0-6396 GCA_035470225.1 Steroidobacteraceae bacterium
AGTGCGGGGATTCGTCAGATCACCCGGCCGAATCGCGAAGTGCGGTTTCGACATCTGTTATCCATTCTCAACACGCGGCGCCCGAACAATAGAACAAGACGTGGGCCGGCGGCTCGGACTGTATCGTGCGTTTCGAACTCACGCCCCGGTCACGACAAACGCCCGCGGAATCCACAAATGCTGGCCGGGAATTATGTTCAAAAACGGCCGTCAAGGGCGCGCTCCAGACAGATCGGCACGCTGCGTGATATGTTTTTCGCACGCAGTCGACTGACGTGCGAATGGCGTCGGCTCGCCCGTGCAACGCAGCGGCGGCGAACAGTCAACAAGAAAGGGAGAAGATGCGCATGAACAGAGTCGGAGGGATCCTGGGAGTGCTTGCATGCATGATGCTGCTGCCTACCGCGGCCCACGCAGAGAGCAACTCGAGCCGGCTGAACAAGGAGCGACTCCAGGTTGGCCGTGCCTTGCTCGAAGTCACGTACGGAGATCTGGCGACGGTCATCCCTTACTATGCAGATGACATCGAATACCATGATCCGATCGTCGATGTTTACGGCATCGACCAGATGATTCCGTTCCTCTATGGCCTTTTCGGATCGACCCCCGATCTGATTACCACGGTGGAGGAAGAGACCTCGATCGACGGCATCTACAGCGCGACGTGGACGATGAGGGGGACGTTCGCAGGCATTCCTTACGAAGCAAAGGGAATGTCCATCATCAAGTTCCGCGACAAGTCGACCAGCGTCTACTATCAGCGCGATTACTACACCGAAGGCGACATCATGATCGCCATCGATCCGTTGAAGCCGGCAATCTGCGGCTTCAGGGGGTTCTACCTTGCCGCCGTAAACCCGGGCCAGGCGCCGGATCCGCAGTGCCTGCCGCCGCCCTGAGGCGGGAAAAGGTGCCGGGCTTACGGTTTCGGTTTCTCGCGAAACCCAGACCGTGAGGCCGGCTGCTGATCCACACGAAACCGACGCCGCAAGCCCGGCACCTTCACTCGGGCGGCGAGCGGGGCGGAAGGCCGGTGCCCACCACCTCGAGGATGTTCAGGTAGGCCTGCACGTTGTCCACGTACCGCACCGGCTCCCAACCCCGGGCGTAACCACGCTTGGTGCGCGTGTACCAGCGCTCCTGCGAGAGCAGCGGCAGGAATCGTCGTACCTCATCCCAGCTGTCCGGGTTCTTGCCGGCCTGCTGCGCGAGGATGCGCGCGTCCTCGACGTGCCCGAAGCCGACGTTGTAGGCGGCGACCGCGAACCAGGTCCGGTCCGGCTCGGAAATCCGCTCAGGCACGGTTCGCATCAGCTTTGCGAGGTACTTCGCGGCGCCGAAAATGCTCGATTTCGGGTCGAGCCGGTCGCCCGCGCGGACAAACGAGGCGGTGTCCTCGGTCAGCTGCATCAGTCCGCGGACGCCGGTGAACGACACTGCGCCCGGATTCCATTTCGACTCCTGGTAACCCATCGCGGCCAGCAGGCGCCAGTCGAGCTGGTAACGTGCGGCAGCTTCGCGAAACCATTCCAGGTATCGCGGCAGCCGGGTTCCGACGTGCGCCATGAAGTTGCGCGACAGCAGGTAGTCGAAGCGCTCGCGATTGCCGTAGTAGCGCTCGAGCACTGCGTCCACCACGCCATCCGCACGGGATGCCGCGAAGAATGCATTCACCCGGTTGAGCAGGCTCTTGTCGTGCCGGTCAGTATTGACGACCCAGGCGATCGCCCGCTGCGGCGAGAGGTCCAGTGCGATCGCGAGATCCGGATGCACCAGCCGGTTCAGCGCGAACTCCGTCGAGCTGGCGAGCGTGTACTGGACAGATCCTGCGGAGACGTCCGCGAGTATTTCCTCGGTATCGGTTTCGCCGCGCTCGATCCATACCAGTTCTGGATTCTGTGCTCGCAAGTCCTCGAGCGTGCGCTGGTGGGGGCTGCCGTCGGCGACCTCGATCTGCCCGCGGGCCGCGGCTCGAAGCGTGGCAGGGCGGGCGGCGCGTCGACGGTAGACGAGATGCTCGCGCAGCAGGTGGTAGCCAGGTCCGAAGGCGGTCGATTCCGGAAGTTCGATGCCCGTGCTGAGGCCGGCTGCGGCCAGGTCGGCGCGACCGGCCGCCACCTCGTCGATCGCGGCCTCGCGAGTGCGCACTGTATAGAGCCGCAGCTGCACGTCGAGCTGTTCCGCGAACCGACTCGCGAGCTCGTAAGCGGGTCCTTCCGGTCCGTGGCTGCCCAGATAGTAGGCGTCCGGACTGTTGCGCGTGACTACACGCAACTCACCGGCCGCGATGATACGGTCCAGTACCGAAGGCGGCTGCGCGCAGGTGGCCAGCAGCAGCGTGGCGATCAGTGCGATCAGCGGTCTCATGGGGCCGTCATCGGCACGCGATTCCTCCCGGCAGCCCGGTCAACAGTGCGTGGTGAAGCCGGATCCGGATGCTATAGAATACGCGGCTCCCGGAGAGGTACCGAAGTGGTCATAACGGCGCCGACTCGAAATCGGATGGGGGCTTAATCGCCCCACGTGGGTTCGAATCCCACCCTCTCCGCCAGATATCGAGACGCCGGACCGGATAGCCGGCCCCGGGCTCGATGCGCGGCCGTTCAGCCACCCGCCTCGCCATTCCCGGGCCCGGTCCTGCCCCGCGACCGCTCGCGGGCGGATCGGTAGGCCTTCTGGAAGGCCTCCAGCACGGGCTGCGGCAATCCTTCCTCGAGACCCTGGCTCAGCAGTCGGTGAAAGTTGACGTAATGCTCCCAGTATTGCGGGCGAAGGTCCTGTCCTGACGGTCCCCTGCGCGCGCGGCCCTGGTCGAACTGGTCCGCGACGTTGGCCGGATCCATCTGACGCATCAATGCACGCAGGCCCTCCGTCATCGCACGCTGCGAGGCGCGCTCGTGCTCCTTGATCTCCTGCAGCGATTCCCTGAGCGACTCGACGGCACCGCCGTAGATCCGCCCGTGCGATTCGAACAGTCGCTGCAGAGCCTGCTCGATGCTGGTCGAGCCGACCAGGGGATTGTTGCCCGACAGCGAGCGGGACGAACCTCGCTCGTCCCCGAAGACTGCGTCGCGGGCATGGCGGATGTCCGCCAGACCGACCGCCAGTTCGCGCAACAACTGCCCCGCGAGCAGCGGCAGCACGGCACGCGCCTCGGCCGAGAGCGAATCGGGATCCACTCCGGCTCCTCGGCAGAAGGCCTGCACGGCGGAATTCAGATCCGTCCAGGTGGACGCCTGCTGGTGCAGCGGGACCGGGCGCGGCCTGGGTTCCTGCCGGCTCCTGCGACGCTCGATCGCCTCGTCGAGTTCCTGGCGCGTGACCGGTCGCGTGCGGGTTGCCCAGTCGGGTGGGGCGGACGCCGGCGGTGGCGGCGGTTCGTCAGGGACGCGATTGCCGGTTTCCCGGCGCTCGCTCTCGGGCAACAGGCCGCGCAGCTTGAGTCCGTAGGCGTTGCTGACCGGGACCGGTCCGGACTCGTCGGGGTGCCGCGTGCCGAGCAGTCCATCGATGTTGAGCGGTGCGCCGAGGTCATCCTCGAGGTGCTCATCCGCCGATGGCGGCTCGGCGTTCCGGCTCAGGAAGTCCACGCGATCGTCGAGGCTGACGATAATCTCGTATTCGCCGATCCGGAGCCGGTCGCCATCCTTCAGCGCCACCGGTCCGCTGACCGAGACCGGATCCTTGCCGTCATTGATGTAGACGCCGTTCGTGCTCGAGTCACGCAGCCAGTAGATGCCGCTGCGATACTCCACCGAGCAGTGATGGCCCGAGACGATCCGTTTCGGATCCGGCAGGATCCAGTCGTTGTCGGTCGCGCGCCCGATCGTGCCGCCGTTCACGCCGAAAACACGCGAGCGGTGCTCGCCGAGTTCACGGTAGTGGTCGCTGATTACGCGTAGCTTGATGGCCATTTTGCGGGCAATCCTGTGCACGGCGCGACGCGCTGATCCGCCGCATGGGCTGACGCTGATGGGCAACCCTTGTAATATGCCTTCACTGTAGTACGCAAGCCAACCGTGCGAGATGGCCGCCAGTCACATTTTCAAGATCGTCTTTCACAACCAGGGAAAGGTCTACGAGATCTATGCCCGCAAAGTTGGTCATGGCGCGCTGTTCGGCTTCGTCGAGGTCGAGGAGCTGATCTTCGGCGAGCGATCCGCGGTGGTCGTGGACCCGTCCGAGGAGAAGATCCAGACGGAGTTCGCGGGCGTCAAGCGCACTTATCTCCCGCTGCATTCCGTGATCCGGATCGACGAAGTGCGCAAGTCCGGCGCCAGCAAGATCTCGTCGGTGGACGCCTCGAACGTCGCCCATTTCCCATACCCTGTTTATACGCCCGGCGATCCGGGCTCGCGCGGCAAGTGACGCGGCCGGCCGCTGGTTCGCCACGGCCGCCTCCGGTATGATTTCGCGCCCCTGCCACACCGGCGGCGGTGCCCCATGCTGATACTCCGCGGTGCTCCCGCGCTCTCCGACTTCAGGCTGGAAAAGCTGCTTGCAGCGCTGCGCGACAGGGTCGCCGGGATCAGGGGGCTGGACTCGAGGTTCCTGCACGTCGTGGACCTGGAGTCGCCGCCGACGCCCGAGCAACTCGGCATACTCGAGGCGCTGCTGCGCTACGGCCCGGCGAGTGCGCTCGACGAGCCTCGAGGAGAGACGCTGGTGGTCGTACCCCGGCTCGGCACGAGCTCGCCCTGGTCGAGCAAGGCTACCGACATCGCCCATGTTTGCGGCCTCGACGTCGTGCGGCGCATCGAGCGGGGAGTCGCCTATTACCTCGAATTCACCGACCGCCCCGCGGAGTCGGACTGGCAGGCGCTGGCCGAGGTCGTCCACGACCGCATGACCGAGAGCGTGCTGCGCGACCCGGCGGACGCGCGACTGCTGTTCGAGCACGCGGCGCCGAAGCCGCTTTCGAGCGTGCCGCTCGGCATTCAGGGCCGCGCGGCGCTCGAGCAGGCCAATGCCGAGCTCGGGCTCGCGTTGTCCGCCGACGAGATCGACTATCTGGCCGAGGCCTTTGCAGGACTCGGCCGCGACCCGACCGACATCGAGCTGATGATGTTCGCGCAGGCGAACTCGGAGCACTGCCGGCACAAGATCTTCAACGCCGACTGGATCATCGACGGGCGTCGCGGCGAGAAGACGCTGTTCGACATGATCCGCAACACGCACCGCTGTAATCCCGCGGGGATACTCTCGGCCTACCGCGACAACGCCGCGGTCATCGAGGGCTGGCAGGGCCGGCGGTGGTTTGCGCAGCCCGGCGGCGGTCCGTACCAGGCCCGTGACGAAGCGATCGACATATTGATGAAGGTCGAGACGCACAACCACCCGACGGCCATCTCGCCGTTTCCCGGCGCGGCGACCGGCTCAGGCGGCGAAATCCGCGACGAGGGTGCCACCGGGCGCGGCGGTAAACCGAAGGCCGGGCTGGTGGGCTTCAGCGTTTCGAACCTGCGCATCCCTGGCTTCGAGCAGCCCTGGGAGCAGGACTTCGGCAAGCCGGAGCGGATCGTGTCCGCGCTGCAGATCATGCTCGAGGGCCCGATCGGCGCCGCTGCGTTCAACAACGAGTTCGGCCGGCCGGGCATATGCGGCTATTTCCGCAGCTTCGAGCAGGAGGTTCCGTCGCCCGGGCGCTCCAGATTCCGGGGCTACCACAAGCCGATCATGATCGCCGGCGGCCTGGGCAACATCCGCCGCAGCCACGTCGACAAAGCCCCGGTCGTCCCGGGCGCGAAGATCGTCGTGCTGGGCGGGCCTGCGATGCTGATCGGCCTCGGCGGTGGGGCTGCCTCGTCGATGGGCGCCGGATCGAGCTCCGCGGACCTGGACTTCGCCTCGGTGCAGCGGGGCAATCCGGAAATGCAGCGCCGGGCCCAGGAGGTGATCGACGCCTGCTGGGCGCTCGGTGAGGACAACCCGATCCAGCTCATCCACGACGTCGGTGCCGGCGGGCTGTCGAATGCGGTGCCGGAATCGGTGGCCCATGCGGGCACGGGCGGACGGGTGGGCCTGCGCAAGGTACCAAGCGACGAGCCGGGCATGTCGCCGCTGGAGCTCTGGTGCAACGAGGCCCAGGAACGGTACGTGCTGATCGTGCCGGCCGACTGCCTGCCGGCGTTCGGCGCTCTTTGCGACCGCGAGCGTTGCCCGTTCGCGGTCATCGGCGAGGTCACGGCCGACGGCTGGTTGCGCGTCGACGACCCGCTGTTCGGCAACATGCCGGTGAACCTGCCGCTCGAAGTGATCTTTGGCAAGCCACCGCGGCTCACCCGGGATGTGCGTCGCCTGCCCGGCGCTGGCTACGATCTCGACCTCGACGGTATCCGGTTGCGCGAGGCTGCGGAGCGCGTGCTGCGTCTGCCGGCCGTCGCAGACAAGACTTTC
>DATIRA010000095.1:0-5492 GCA_035470225.1 Steroidobacteraceae bacterium
GGGTCTGCCGCAGCATCGCCTTGCAGCGCTGCTCCGCCGCCTGCATCGCGCGCGGATTGGGCATCGCCAGCGGCTGGTCGAGCAGCGCCGCATCCACCGACATCCGGAGGCCGGGCATGGCATCGCCGAAATGAACCCGCGCCCCCGTGAGCTCCCGGTAACGCCCAGCGTGCGGCGGACGCTCGATCGACAGCCAGAGGTCGTACGGTGGCAGGTCCTCGTCGAACATCCGCGCGAACGAGAAATGATTGGAGGCGGCGATTGCTTCCTCGAACACGCGCATCGCCCGGTGCGTCAGGTCGACGACGGGCCGATAGACGAGATCCACGCGGCTGCCGTGACGCTCGAGCCTCAGTGCGAACATGGGCTGGATCAGGCGCTGGTAGCTCACCAGCAGTCGCAGCACGTGATTGAACGTCGGGCTCGTGATCAAAGCGAACCCGAGGATATCGTGGGACGTCGGGTTGAGCCGGCGACCGAGCTCGAAGCCGAGGTCGAGCCGCCCGCTCGCGTGTTCCGCAGCCTCGAGCAGCGCCTCGACCTGAGCCTGCGTAAGCTGTGCTTTCGGCGCGTCGATCGCGCGTATGCCGGCGGCGCCGAGGACTGCAGCGCGGTCGACGCCGGTCGCCTCCAGATAGTCGACCAGCTGCGCCATGTAGCGCGCCGGGAGCGTAAATCTTTTTGCTCGCTGCTTGTTTGCCACCGCCGCGACGCCGGCTGGATGAGGCCGGGATATTGTCCGAAAACATCAGTAGCTTGGCAGAAAACATCAAGAAGGTCAGCCGGCACTGGACCAGAATCCCGTTCATCGGGGATTGCGGCTGCGGCCTGCAGAAGGAGAGCGTCATGACCGAACTCACTGGTGGCGAACTGCTCGCCCGGGCACTGGCCAACGAGGGCGTGAAATTCGTTTTCGGGCTGCCCTGCCCGGAAGTCGACCCGCTGCTCGCGGCGCTGGAGGACAACGGGATCCGCCTGGTGCCGATCCGCCATGAGGCGGCGGCCGTGCACATGGCGGAAGGACTCTTCAAGACGACCGGCCAGGTAGCCGTCGTGCTGGGCAATCCGGGCCCGGGTTCGGCCAACCTGCTGCCCGGCATGCTGACCGCGAAGCACGAGGGCGTGCCCGTGCTCGCGATCACGTCGCAGCACCGTCTCGGAGTCGTCTATCCCTCGACACCTGCGACCTTCCAGGGCCAGGACCAGCTCGATCTGTTCAAGCCCATCGTCAAGTGGAACGGACCGGTGTTCGAATGGACCCGGATACCGGAGCTGGTAAGCATGGCGTTCCGGGAAATGGGGTCCGGTCGGCCGGGACCCGTTCAGCTGGAGGTGCCGGCACCCGTGCTCTACGCAACGGGCGATCCCGCTGCCGTCCGCATCCTGCCCGCGGCAAGCGGACGCGCGCCGTTGCCCGAGGCCTCCGATGCACAGCTCACGGCGGCCGCCGAGCTGCTGGCCGGCGCGAAGCGTCCGGTGATCTTCGCCGGCAGCGGCGTCGACCGGGGACGGGCCAACGAAGCACTGCTCGCGCTCGCGGAGCTGCTGCAGTGTCCGGTGATCCCGTCCATGGCGGCGCGGAGCGTGGTGCCGCACGATCACCCGCTCTACTTCAACAGCCAGAGCCCGGCCGCAGACGAACTGCGCCGCAATGCGGACGTGCTGCTGGTCGTAGGCTCTCGCGTGGGCAACCTCGACGTGCCTTTCGACAAGTACTGGGGCGACCCGCAGCACTGCCGGCTGATACAGATCGACGTCGAGCCACGAGACATGGGCGTATCACGGCCGCTCGCGCTCGGCATCCTCTCCGATGCACGACCCGCTCTGGAAGGCCTGACCGCGAAACTGAAGGGTCGCGGCCTCGCGAGCCATGGCCGCAGCGATGTCGCAGCACAGCGGCTCGTCCACGACGGGTGGTTGAAAGCACTGGCAGACGCGGTGGCGGCCTGGAAAGGTCCAGGCATTCACCCCGCGCATGCGATCGGTACCGTCGGTGCCGTGTTCGGCCGTGACGCGGTCTATTGCACCGACGGTGGCATGACCTCGCTATGGGCCGCGATGGCGCTGCCCTCGACGCGGCCGAATTCGTACCACGGCATCCTCGAGCTCGGCATGCTCGGCACGGGGATCCCGTCGGCCATCGGCGCGAAGCTCGGCGCACCCGACCGCGAGGTCGTCTGCGTGACCGGCGACGGAGCCGCCGGATTCAATGCGATGGAACTGCAGACCGCTGCGCGTGAGGGCCTCGGCATCACGTTCGTCGTCATGGCGGAATCCGAGTGGACGATGGAGATCATCAACGAGGCCGCGCAATGGGGCAGGACCTTCGGCACCGCGATGGGCGAGGTTCGCTGGGACAAGGTCGCCGAGGGACTCGGCTGCCACGGGGAGTTCGTCGACTCGCTGGACGAACTGCCGGCCGCACTCGCGCGCGCTCAGTCTGCCGAGGGTCCGGCAGTGGTCTGCGTCAAGACGAGCAAGGAGGCGAACCTCGCCGTTCCCGAGGAAGGCATCGCCCGCTTCTTCGAGGTCTACAACGGTCCCTCCGCGTGATGGACCTCAAGGGCAGACAGGTGCTCGTCACCGGCGCCGCCGCGGGGATCGGCCTCGAGTGCGCACTCGCGTTCGCGAAGCATGGCGCGAATCTCGTCATCTCCGACATCAACGAAGCTGCGCTGGAAGAGGCCCGTGCGCGGGTCGCCTCGCTCGGCGCACGATGCCTCGCCCGCGTCTGCGACGTTGCGAGCGACAGCTCGGTCGCGGCATTCGCCTCTGCGGTGCACGAGGCCGCGGGCCCGCTCGACGTGCTGGTGAACAACGCGGGCGTCGCTTTCCTCGGCAGCTTCGATGAGACGCCGCTCACCGAGTGGCAGCGCATCTACGACATCAACGTGCTCGGGATCGTGCGATGCACCAACGCATTCCTGCCGGCCATGCGCCAGGCGGGCGGCGAGCGGAAGATCGTCAACGTCGCCTCCGCGGCGGGCTTCACGCCGTTGCCGAACATGTCGGCCTACGCGGCGTCCAAGCACGCAGTGGTCGGCCTGTCGGAGGTGCTGGCCATGGAACTGCACGAGACCGAGGTGTCCGTGCTCGTAGTGTGCCCCGGCATCATCAACACGGCCATCGTGCACGTCAGCGCGACCACGCCCGGGATCAGCGCGGCGCAGATCGGCAGGATCCAGAAGTACTACGCCGATGAAGGCTGCCACCCCAGCGTCGTCGCAGAGGACATCGTGCGCGCGGTCGAGCGCGATCAAGGCATCCTGTTCACCGGACCCGGCGCGCGGGCGGGCTACACCGCCATGCGCATCTCGCGCGGGATGGCGAGACGCTTTACGCTGGACGTGGCCCGAAAAAGCGGCTACCTCGCATAGCCGCCAGGTCCGGCGCCTCGATGTTGGCCAAGTCCTTGGCGGAGTCTGTCAAGGTTTCCTTCGGGTCGCAGCGACAGCCGTCGCCGCAAGCAGAGTGCCGACGATTCAGTTCAATGCCGTCGTCTTGATGATCGAGCCCTCCTGCTCAGGCGATCTTCATTCGCCCGGGCTGTACCAGATCGGCGAGCCATAAACCCGCTCCTGGATGGTCGCCGGACGGCCTGTGTCCTCCCAGGGCCGGCCCAGCGCAATCGAGTCGAGCAGCGAGTAACGCGGCGTAGGGATCTCGAGCACGCGAGCGTAGTAGTAGGCACGCTGGGCGGGATCGAAGTGAGGGTCGCGCCAGACAGTCTTGAACTCGACCGCACCGATGTCGTTCGAATAGCGACCGGTAGCGACATCGACCGTATTGCCGACCGGATCGGCACAGCGCCCATCCGTCCCGATCCTGCGGCCGTCCGAAACCGCGACGTCATAAATTCGCTCGTGGCTCGCGCCATCCGCGTCGACCCAGCCCTTCACGACCTGCACGCGATCGAGGTTTGCGGCCAACGGGTCCTTCATCGCGGCAATCAGGAAGACCGGTGCCTTCCGGCCGGCCGGCGCCTTCAGGTCGCCGCCCATGGGCACGCCGCGAGCGTAGCCGATACCAGCGAGGTCCTTCGCCTTAAGGTCGGACTCGCGGAAGTCGAAGCCGCCGAAGAAACGCAACGTGATGCGCGGTCCCGTCGAGGCGTACACCTCGCGGCGCTTGAATGCCTGGTAGATACCCTGCCGGGTGTTCTCCGTCGCCCACGCGGCCACGAAGCCTGCCGCGCCCATGTCCCAGCCCTTGGCAGCGCCCAGGCCGCTCGGGCCAGCGCGGGTACCGGGGAATGCGTCGTGGTAGCTCTTGCCGGCGAAGCCGGTCTCCTCGACCGCAGACATGCCGGTGTGCGAGTCGGAGCTTCCGATCATGCCGAACTTGTAGGGATTCACGCCGAGCTTCCCCTCGAGCTCCAGTCCCCGCCTCAGTCCCGAGCGCGCGTAGTCGGCCGCGGTCGGGTCGGGTGTCTTCCGTTCCACCGTCATGACGAAGTTGTAGGACTCGTAGTCTGCGAACTCGTCCGCGGGCGAGAGCATCGGATGCGTCTCGGAGTCACCCTTGATCTGCGTGACTTCGAGCACCGGCTCCCATTCCATCCGAGTGGCGGCATAGGCCGCATCGACCGGCTGGCCGTTCGCTCGCTCAAGCGGGAACATCCGGCCGGCACTCAGGTTCGGGTTGTGCGGAATCGCCAGGAACTTCGCGCCGGTCTTCCCACTGACTTCGCCGAGCCATTTCCAGAGCGCCTCCGGGTCCTGGCTCTCGAGCGAACTGAAGGGCAGGAACTGACGCGCCACCTCGCCGTCCTGCGGCGTGAATACGACGCGGTGGATGTTGCTGCCGCCTGGTTGCGAACTCCACTCCCAGCCGATCAGCGCCGTGAATACGCCGGGCTGGTTGTAGCGCTCGGCGGCGTCGATGATCTCGTTCCAGGTGCTGCGGCGCTTGTCGCCGCCGTGCAGGTCCTTGTACATCTGCTCGGGGGAAGCTCCGTGGGAATTCGGCACGCCGCTGCCGACGGAGGCCAGCAGGTCGTAAACCGCCTGTAGCTCCTCGGGCTTCTGCGTGCCGCCCAGTTCGAGCAGTAGCCGGCCCGTGGGCGTATCCGTGAAGACAGGATCACCCGAGAACAGTCTCGGCATCGCACCAAGCACCTCCGCGTGATCCGCGACGACCAGGAAATCGAGCGGCCGCGACAACTGCCAGCGGGTCTTCGTCGTCGGACTGACGACCGGCAGGCCGCGTGCGAAGCGATAGGCCGTATCCGGTGTCGCCGTGGGCGTGCCGAACAGATACACGTCAAAGGAGTAGCTCGTGTGCAGGTGGGTGTCGCCCCACAACAACCGGGTCTCAGCGGCGCCCGCACCCGGCGCGCCGACGCAGGCGACCAGCGCGAGCAATTCGATCATGTGCTTGTTCATGTCATTCCCCGTACACGTCACCCGGAACGGCTATCCCGATTCATCAGTTTACTGCCGCGCCCGCGACTGTACCGGCCGAGGCGCGAGTGCGCAAAGTTCCGCCGGCTG
>DATIRA010000096.1:0-2419 GCA_035470225.1 Steroidobacteraceae bacterium
AGGCCGCGAACAGCACCAGCGCGATCGCGATGGACGGAACCGTCGTCCAGGTCATGTGACGGATGTGCGTGAAGATGTCCGTTCCCGCGACGGCCGGCGCGAGGTTCGTCGTATCCGACAGCGGCGACATCTTGTCGCCGAAGTAGGCGCCGGAGACGACCGCCCCCGCGGTGATCGCAGGCGACATGCCGAGGCCCATCGCGACGCCGATCAGCCCGACGCCGATCGTGCCGGCCGTCGTCCACGAGCTACCGGTCGCGAGCGACGTGACGATGCAGATCGCGCAGCTCGCAGCGAAGAACACCGACGGATCCAGCAGCTTGAGGCCGTAGTAGATCATCGCCGGGACCGTGCCGGAGAGCATCCAGGTACCGATCAGGGCCCCGACACAGAGCAGGATCAGCATCGCGACGGTGGCGGTCGCGATGCCGTGCACGACGGCCTGCTGCACGCCGCGCCACGAATAGCCGTGCAGAACGGCGATCACCGCGCCGACCGCGCCGGCCAGCAGCAGCGCGATCTGGTTGCCGCCGTAGGAGGAGTCGCTACCGTACAGGCGCACCGAGAGCGCGAGCAGCACGACCAGCAGCAGGATCGGCAGCGCTGACAGGAACAGGGAGATTTCCCGGACCGGGCCGTCTTTCACGGTGCTGCTGTCGGTCACTCGGTCCCCGCTGTGCTCGAGCCGTGGCTGGCGGCCGACTTTACACGCAATCGCCGCTCGACACGAACCGGCCCGGGTCGAGCGCGGACTCGCTCACGCCGTGGTCCACCGCCCAGTCGGGAAGCGGCAGCGACAGCAGCCTCGCCGCGCTCACTGCGCCCATCGCGGGCGCCGTCTGCAATCCGTAGCCTCCGAGAGCCGCAACCCAGAAGAACCCCGCGACCTCGGGGTCGAAGCCCCCGACCAGTTCGCCATCCGCGACGAACGAGCGCAGGCCGGCCCAGGTGCGTCGCGGACGCTCGATCCGCAGCGTCGTGACTTGTTCGATCCGGTCGATGCCGACCGCAATGTCGAGGTCATCCGGCATCACATCCTGCGGCGGCACGGGATCCGCGTTGGCGGGCGAGCCAAGCAGCAGGCCGGCCTCGGGCTTGAAGTAGAAATCCTCGGCGATACCGACGACGCAGGGCCAGTCGGCGATGGCCAGGTCTCGCGGCGCTTCGAACAGGAAGGCGGAGCGTCGCTTCGGCTGCAGCCCGATCGGGCGGACGCCGGCTAGGTTCGCGACTTCATCGGCCCAGGCGCCGGCGGCATTGACGAGAACCGCCGCGCGCCATTCGCGGCCGCCCGCCTCCAGGCGCCAGCCGCCCTGCTCCCGCTCGATACGGGTCACCCTCGCCCGGGCCTCGAGCCGCGCAGCGTTGGCGCGTGCGCCGCGCAGGAACCCCTGGTGAAGCGCATCGACGTCCATGTCCGCTGCCGCGCCGTCGAGCAAGCCCTGCGTCAGGACACCCGAACGCAGCACCGGTACCATTTCGAGCAGTGAGTCACCACTCAGCCTGCGTGCGGCAGCCCCCTCGAGGCTGAGATGCTCCCGCAGCGCCTCGAGCGCCGGTCGATCCACGTCGCCGCCGACATGCAGCACGCCCCGGGGAGCCAGCAGCGGCACGCTCGCAAAACCCCGCGGCGGGCTCTCGAGAAAAGCGCGGCTGGCGCGCGTCAGCGCCCTGACCTGGGCCGGGCCGTAGCTCTCGCAGAACAGCGCCGCCGAGCGGCCGGTGCTGTGCAGTCCCGGTCGTTCCTCGGCCTCGAGCAGCAGCACGCTGGCGCGACGACTCGCGAAGAAGGCCGTGGACGCGCCGGCGATGCCGGCGCCGACGATTGCGAGATCGAATTCCGGTTGCCTGGTCATGCGTCACTTGCCGGCCGGCCTGCACGCGCTCCCAACGTCATGCCGCAGCCGCCCGGTCTCCTCCGGCACGATCAACCGCGTAGGTATAGACGACGTCGGTGCTGGAGTTCAGCGCCGTCTCCATCGAGTCCTGGACCACGCTGATGATGAAACCGACCGCGACGACCTGCATCGAGACGTCGTAGGAAATGCCGAACAGCGAGCAGGCCAGCGGCACCAGCAGCAGGCTGCCGGAGGGCACGCCGCTCGCGCCGCAGGCGGCGAGCGCCGAGACCACGCAGAGCACGAGCGCGGCTCCCGGAGTGACCGCGATATCGAGCGTGTGCGTCGCCGCGAGCGTAAGTACGCTGATCGTGATCGCGGCACCTGCCATGTTGACCGTGGCGCCGACCGGGATGGTCACCGAGTAGAGTTCCTCGCTGATACCGAGTTTCTTCGCCAGGGCGAGATTCACCGGAATGTTCGCCGCCGAACTGCGCGTGAAGAACGCGGTGATACCCGATTCCTCGAGGCAGCGCAGCACCACGGGGTAGGGATTCCGCCGCGTCACGGCAAATACGATC
>DATIRA010000097.1:0-15551 GCA_035470225.1 Steroidobacteraceae bacterium
GGGCCGCGCACGTTGGAGATCAGCACGTTGGCCGGGCGCAGGCCGAGAATGTCGGGCCGCGCGATCACCAGCGTCTCCGACATCGCGAATGCCATCACGGCGTAGGCGTAGGCCGCGTCCCGGCCGAGGCCGCTGAGCTGCTGCTTCGCGGCCCAGGTATTCGCGGAGATCACCTCGAGCCGGCGCGCCGGGTCGGCCGCGACCGGCCCGAGCGGAGGCCAGATCGCCGACACCATCGTCGTCGCCTCCTTCGCTCCGGAGTCGCGCAGCGACACCGGGCAGAGCGCGACCAGCGGGTGGTCGGGCCTGCGCCCGCAGGCGGAAAGGTAGCGCTCGAGCGCCGCGTCCAGCATACACAGCGCCACATCGTTCAACGTGGCGCCGTGCGCGCGCGCCACCGCCTTCATCTCGTCGAGCCCGAACACCGCATGACTGATCGCCCGCGAGTTGTAGATCGGCTCGTTCATCGGCGTGTGCGGCGCCGTGAACGCCCGCTTCTGCGTCTTCGAGAAGCCGCGCAGCCCCTCGACGGTGTCCTCGATCAGCCGCACCGATCCACGACCCACGGACAGGCTCCGTCGCGCCAGGCGACGCGCCTCGCGCTCGACCAGGTCGCCGAAGCCGTGCGGCACCGGCCGCGGCCGCGCAGGCATGCGGACACCGATCGTGGTACGGATGCGCCGGTCGCTGGCCGAGCTCGACAGCGAGCGCCGCAGTACCGCCATGCCGGACTCGCCGTCGACCAGCGCGTGGTGAACCTTGTGGTAGACGGCGAAGCGACCGTCCTCCAGGCCCTCGATCACGTAGATCTTCCAGCCAGGGCGATGCCGCTCGAGCATCGGGGCGTGCAGGTCGGCGATCAGCCGGTGCAGCTGCTCGTTCGTTCCCGGTGGTGGCAGCGCGAGGTGGATGACGTGATGACGCATGTCGACGGAGTCGACCTGCTGCCACTGCGGCATCCCGATCTTCGGGAAGACCGGGATGCGGTTGAAGGGCTCGACCGGCCGGGCCCGAAGATAGGCGTCGACGATCTGCTGCACGACGTTCCTGCCACGTGACTTCGGCGGGCGGAGTATCAGCACCGAGCCGACGTGACGCGGACTGTCCTGGCTCTCCGTCAGGAAAAACATCAGGTCCAGCATCGGTATCGCGGTTCTGGTCATTTCTCCCCCTCGCAGCAGGCGGGCGACTGCGTCCCGCCTCTGTGCCGCTCCCCTTTGGCTATGGAACCCCCACTGGGGCATCGAACGCAACCACCCGCGGACCGATGGCGGGGACTGTACGGATCGCGTATATACCTACCCGGGGGTCCCGCCCGCGACGCGGGCAAGAAGAACCGGCCCGCTGCTGACGGGCCAAGCATCGATAAGGAGGATGCCGAAGATGAAGACCTGGATTGCGCCGCTGCTGGCGGCTGGCTCGATCGCGATGGCCTGCTATCCGGCGCTGGCCGGCGCCTGCGAGTCCGACAAGGACAAGCTGACGGTCGACGTGACGGTCGGTGCCGACGGCCTGCCGGAAGTGTCAATCGACCCGATCCGTGCCTGCCCAGGCGACGAGATCAAGTGGAAGTTCAAGGGCGAAGGAGCCCGGGAATTCGCGGTCGAGTTCGCCAGTAAGGCAGACTCGCCGTTCGACTGGAAGGACAAGAAGGAGAAGGCCGACAAGACGCTGAAAGGCACGGTCCGGGCAGATGCCGCGCCGAAACCGTACAAGTACACGGCCGTGGTGGACGGCAAACCCAAGGACCCGGTCATCATCATTGAACCCTGACCCGTCAGCGCGGGTTGGCGGCTGTCCCGCGCACCGAGCGGCACAGTGCCCTGCTCAGGCGTCGATGCGGCGCCGGCTGCGCGAATCGGCGCGCAGCGCATCGAGGTAGTGCGCGAGATCCGTGGGTCCGACCAGGCATTCCCGCACGGCGTCACGCCCGGCCTGCTCGAAGCGCTCGACCGTAGCCCGCTCAGGGCTGGCGGGCCGCCAGACGACGTGCCGTCCACGGCGCTGCTCGTCGTCGAATATCAGTTGCACGGCCTCGCGGAACAAGGTGTCGCCGACCGGATCACCGGGCCGCTTCCCGGCCCTGGAAATCACCTCGATCGCCCCGATCGCGAACCAGAGCAGCAGCACCCGGTCGGGATCGACCTCGGCCAGCAGCTCGGGCGCCTGCACGCGCGCTTGGTTGCGCTGCGCTTCGAGCAGCAGGCGCAGTGCCTCGGCACGCTCGTCCACTGAAAATCGTCCCCTGGCGCAGAGCGCGCGCTCGGGACGCGAGCGGCCGTGGCCTGGCCCCTGCTCGTCGTCGGTGCCCGCGGTCGGGGAAGGGCTGATCCGCGAATCGTCGCTCATGATCGCACTGTAGGACCCGACCGGCCGCCGTTCTTGTCCCCAGCGGTCGAGTTCTTGGCCGCCGCCGGCGAGATCTCCTCCGGTTCCCGCCTTGCGGGGACCGGCACTGTGCTTATCATCACGGGAGCTCTTACTCCGCGGGGCCGGCGCCATGCTCAACGAACCCACCGTGCTGGCAGTGACGCTCACGGCCATGAAGGAGGCCCTCGAGCAGCAAGGCATATCGCTCGAGGCGCTGGCTGGGCGCGTCGGCATCGACCTCGCCATGCTGGCCCGGCCCGGCTCGCGCTATCCGGCTGAGAGGATCCAGCAACTGTGGGCGCTCGCGGGCGAGGAGACCGACGACCCGTTGTTCGGCTTCAAGGTCGGCGCACGAGTCCGGCCGGCGATGTTCCACGCGCTCGGGCTCGGGATCCTGAGCAGCGCCACGCTGCTCGATGCGCTATACCGGATCGAGCGATACGGCCACGTCGTGAGCACGAACGGGCGCCTGGTCGTCTCCGAGGAAGCCTCCGTCGTTCGTCTCGAGGGGCGTCCAGGCGAACGGATCATCATGCCCACGTCGCAGTCGATCGATGCGGCGACGGTGGCAATCCTGCGCCTGCTGAAGCTCGGTGCCGGCAGCGACGCCGCGCCGATCGCCGTGCGGCTGCCGCATGGCGACCAGGGACGGCCTGCCGCGTACCGCGAGCTGCTCGGCTGCCCGGTCGAGTTCGACGCTCCGGCTGCGGCCATCACATTCGACGCGCAGGTCGCGAGGCAGCCGATCCTGACAGGCAACGCCGAGCTGGCCGCGGAGACCGACCGGCTGGCGGCCGCCTATCTGGACTCGCTGCAACCGGACTCGGTCGCGTCCCGGGTCAGGCAGCTGCTGGTCAAGTCCATGCCGGCGGGCCGCACCAGCCAGGAGCAGATCGCCCAGCGCCTGAGTCAGAGTGCCAGCACGCTCGGGCGAAGACTGCGGAGCGAAGGCACGAACTACCAGGCCGTGCTCGATTCGACCCGCCGCGACATGGCGCTGCAGTATCTGCGGGACGGTCGGCACAGCCTGGCGGAAATCGCCTTCCTGGTGGGATTCTCCGACCAGGCCAATTTCACGCGAGCCTTCCGCCGCTGGACCGGCAGGACACCGCGCGACCTGCG
This sequence comes from Steroidobacteraceae bacterium, assembly GCA_035470225.1. Taxonomy (GTDB): domain Bacteria; phylum Pseudomonadota; class Gammaproteobacteria; order Steroidobacterales; family Steroidobacteraceae; genus DATIRA01. Next base: position 3,493 of record DATIRA010000097.1, read on the forward strand.
AAGCGAGCTGGCCGGTTGACGGCAGGCTCAGAGGCGCGCCAGCGACTGCCCCTTGCGCAACTCGACCCCCGCCCCTTCGAGCACGATGACGTTCTGGCCGAACTTGACACCTCGCAGCCGGGGATCCCAGCGATAGGTCTTCAGCGTTCTGAGGGGCTCATCGCCGCTGACCTCGCCGCTCAGCTGGTCGGTGGCGGTGACCCGGCAACGCGTGCAGGGCTTCACGCCCCGCAAACGCACTCGATCCGCACCAAAATCGCCGAGCTCGTCCTCCCCGTAGGGCGCGAGTCCGTCGAGCACGAGGTTCGGACGGAACCGGTTCATCGGCAGTGGCCGCTCGAGACGCGCATTCAGATCGGCCAGCGAGGCCAGCGAGATCGCGAGCAGCGCAAAACCGTCGGCGAACCGGCTGTACGCGTCAAAGTCGCCGGTCCAGCTCGGGTCGCTGCGCCGCCGGCCGGCCGGGTCGAAACGCACCAGCCGCACGCGCCGGCCGAGGAAACCGCTCAACCAGTCCGACGCGTCCGCTCCCTGCTCGAGCGCCGAGCAGCGCTCGCCCCAGACGGACACCTCGACGGCTTCCCCGGACGGCTCGAGAGGAACCGCGACGGTGCCGCCGCCTCGACCGACAGCTGCAGTTCCGCCCCTGCCAGGCGCGTCGCGATCCGGGCCAGCTTCGGTTCTTCGCGCTGCGTCAGGAAGCGTCCGTCCGGCGACACGACCATCCACTCCCGGTCGTGCTCGAGTCCAGCCTCGGTGAGGTGGACCTGCTCACATTCGATGCCGCGGCAGGACTTGACCGGGTATACGTGCAGGCTCGAGATCGTGATCACGGCAGTCGCAAAGCCATCGCGTGCCGCGTTCAGGCGGCGACCGGGCCGACCAGTGACAGCGGCTGTGGGCGGCCGATCTGGTAGCCCTGGACGAAGTCGACGCCCATCCGACGAGCCGACTCGAGCGCCTCGCTGTCCTCGACCTGCTCCGCGATCACCCGGAAGTCGAGCGAGCGCGCGAGCTTGATCATCGCCGTGACCATGGCCTGGTTGACCGCATCCGAGGCGAGGTTACGGATGAAGGACCCGTCGATCTTCACGAAATCGAGCGACAGGTTCTTCAGGTTCGCGAACGAGCTCAGGCCCCGTCCGAAGTCATCGAGCGCGAAACTGCAGCCCATGCCGTGCAGCACTCCGATGAAACGACGCGCGTCCTCGATGTTGGTGATGACCGCGTTCTCGGTCACCTCGAAGCAGAGCCGTTCCGGGCTCACCGCGGTGCGGTCGAGGCAGTCCACGACAAACTCGAGGAAACTGGAGTCGCCGAGCGTCTGGCCGGAGAGGTTGATGCAGAGGCTGCGACCTTCCGGCAGGCGGATGCCGCCGCGTCCGAGCGCCGTCAACGCCGTCTGTACGACCCAGCGATCGACGTGCGGCATCAGCCGGTAGCGCTCGGCAGCCCGCATGAACTCGGGCGGCGCGATGGCTGCGCCGCTCTCGTCGCGCAGTCGCAGCAGAACCTCGAGCCCGGGTCCCGGGGCTGCAGTGTCGTCGGGCGCCGTCGCGATGATCGGCTGCGCGTACAGCTCGAACCGACCGTCCTTCAGAGCCGATTGCAGCTGCTGCAGCCAGCGGATCTCGCCGCGCTGCCGCGCCTGGGCCTCCTCGCGTGCCGAGTAGACCTGGACGTGGCCGCCCTGTTTCTTGGCCACATAACAGGCGGAATCGGCCGCGCCGATCAGGTCCTCGATCGCGACGCTGCCGCGCATCACTTCGACGAGCCCGACGCTGACGCCGATCGTGAAGATCTTCTCCTTCCAGACGAAACGGTACTCGCCGACGGCACGCACGACGTCGTCGGCGATCTGCCGAGCCTTCTCGAGCGGGCACCCGATCAGCAGGATCCCGAATTCGTCGCCGCCGAGCCGGCCGACCGTGTCGGAGTCACGAACCGCGTCCTTTATCAGCCCGGCGACCTCGCGCAGCATGCTGTCGCCCGCGACGTGCCCGCACTCGTCGTTGACGGCCTTGAAGCGATCGAGGTCCAGGTAGCAGAGCACGTGATGGCGGCTCTCCGCGTGTGCGGACTCCAGCGCTTCCTGCAGGCGTCGCTCGAACTCGCGGCGATTGACCAGGCCCGTCAGCGCGTCGTGGCTCGCCTGGTAGGACATCTGCTGCGTGAGCCCTCGCAGGTCGCTGACATCCCGAAGCGCGATGACCGTGCCGGTCATCTGTCCCGCCGCGTCACGCAGCGGGGCGATCGTGAGCTCGATGGACCGCTCGGTGTCGCCGCCGTTCGCGACCAGCATGCCGCGACGCCCGAGATTCAGGCGGGTCCCGGTCGCGACGCACTGCCGTACCGGGTCGCCCAGCGACTTGCGTCCGCCGTCGTCGGCCAGTTTCAGCACCTCGAGCAGCGTGTTGCCGAGGATGTCCGCAGCGGGACGGCCGACCAGCTGGGCGGCGACCTTGTTCGCGTAGACGATCCGACCCTGCAGGTCCGTCGTCATCACGCCCTCGCCCAGCGAGTCCAGCGCTTCCCAGGCGCCCGCGTCGCTGCGCCTGGCGCAGCCCTCGGCAGCTTTCGGGCCCATCTCCACGGCCGCGACCAGCACCGCAGCCTGTCCATTCATCTCGGTGCGGGCGAAACTGAACTCCAGGCGCGGCGGCGAGCCGCTCGCCGAGCGCAGTTCCGCCTCGATCCGCTGCGGGGCCGGCTCGCCCGCGACATGACGCCTGAGCAGTTCCGCGATCAGCTCGGAAAAATCCGGGTGCACGAGCTCGGCGATCCGGGTCCCCGACAGCTGCGAGGGACTCTGCGCTCCGCACATCTGCGCGAAACGCGCATTCGCGAGCCGGATGCCTTGCTGCTCGACTGCGACGGCCTCGTGCATGCTTTCGAGCAGCCGCACGTAGAGCTTCTCCCGCTCGGCGGCCGTGCGCAGCCTCAGGTCCGTGTGCTCGATCAGCCTGTCCAGCTGCGTCGCCAGCCGCACGGCACCGCCGTCCGCGGCCAGCGGCGTCAGCCGCTCGCCGAGCTCCCCTGAAGCGGCGACGGCCTCGACGCGTTCGCCCAGCTGGCGCAGCCCGGCGAGTTCCCGCGTGCGCCGATGCAGCAGGAACGCCAGCAGCGCCACGACCGCACCCAGTGCAATCACCACGAAAATCAAGGTGTCGTTGCCGGGACTATCCATGGGGTCGAATCCGTCGGGGTCCCGGTGGCGCTCCCGCTCTGGCTGGGTTGTTGTTGGAAAGCGTCATCCAAGCATAACGGAACGGGTCGCGAGGACCCGCTGGATTCACCATAATCCGGCGCCGCGTCGGCTTGTGAGCCGAGCGCTGGACACTTAAGCTGCGTCGCCTTGATCACCCCGGCAGTGCCATTGCCGGACAGCGTCACCGGAACCGCCGCGATGTTCGACCTCGAGAGTGCCCGCAGACAGATGATCGAGCAACAGATTCGCGCATGGGAGGTGCTGAATCCCGGCGTACTCGACGTTTTCGAGCAGGTTCCGCGCGAGGAATTCGTTCCTGAACGGTATCGCGAGCTGGCTTTCGCGGACATGCAGGTCCCGCTCGGGCACGGTCAGCGCATGCTCGCCCCGAAGCTCGAGGGCCGCATCCTGCAGGCGCTCGGGATCCGCGCCGGTGACCGGGTGCTCGAAGTGGGAACCGGCAGTGGATTCTTCGCCGCCTGCCTGTCGCGGCTCGCCAGCAAGGTGCACAGCCTGGAGATTTTCCCGGACCTCGCCGAGGCGGCCGGTGAGAGACTGCTCCGGCTCGGGTACGCAAATGTCGAGGTCGAGACCGCGGACGCGATGGGCTTCACCGGCGATTCGGCATTCGACGCGATCGCGCTGACGGGTTCTCTGCCCGTGTACGACGCACGATTCGAGCAGGGCCTCGCGATCGGAGGCCGCCTGTTCGCCGTGGTCGGCACGGGGCCCGTCATGGAGGCCCGGCTGATTACCCGCACCGCCGCGGCCGCCTGGTTCAGCGAGACGCTTTTCGAGACCGAGATGGCGCCGCTGATCCACGCCGCCCGGCCGCCGCGATTCGAATTTTAGGCTCCGGTCGACCGGGGGCTAGGCATTGGGTTGTCAGGTGATATACCCTAGTACAACACTAGTTGACCCTCAAGGGCGGCCTGGCCGCCACAGGTGAGTTCATGCGTCAGAAGTCCTCCGCCCTCGCCATCAGCATTGCGATGGTGCTGTTTGCCGGCTCGGTGCCGGCCGAAAACCTGGTCGATGTCTACCAGGCCGCGGTCCAGAACGACCCGCTGATCCGGGAGGCCGATGCCCGGCGGATGGCGGCCCTCGAGGCCAAGCCGCAGGCTCGCGCCCTGCTGTTCCCGCAGATCAGCGTGGGCGGCCAGGTCAATACCGCGGAATCGGACAGCCAGTCCTTCTTTCCGCAGGTCGATCCCGCGACCGGGGACGTGATCCCCGTCGGCAACAAGAACTCGACCGATACCGACCTCTACTGGGACTACACGGCGCAGCTGACGCAGACGGTGTTCCGCTGGGACCAGTGGCAACAGCTGAAGCGTTCGGACTCCCAGGTGGCGCTGGCAGAGGCGAATTACCGCGCGGCGCAACAGGACCTGCTGGTGCGCGTAGCCCAGCGGTATTTCGACGTGCTCGCGGCCGAGGACACGCTGGGCGCGGCAGAAGCGACGCTCGAGGCGGTCAATCGCCAGCTCGAGCAGGCCGAGAAGCGCTTCGAGGTCGGGCTGATCGCGATCACGGACGTGCAGGAGGCACGGGCCGCGCACGACAGCGCGACTGCGGGCGTCATTGCAGCCAAGCGCAGCCTGGCGAGCACCCACGAGGCGCTGCGTGAACTGACCGGCGAGGCTTATCGAGTGCTGGTGAAACCCGCGGAGGACATGCCGCTGGACCAGCCGCAGCCCGCCGACGAGGAACAATGGGTGGACCAGTCCCTGGAGCAGAACCTGAACGTCATCGCCGCGCGGCTGGGCGTGGACATCGCCAAGTCCAACGTGAAGATCGCGCAGGGCGGCTACATGCCGACCGTGGACCTGTACGCGCAGCGCTTCGAGAGCGACCGCGACGCCGAGCAGGTCAACAAGCGGATCGTGCAGGTGGACAATCCCAGCATACCGCCCGGCGAGCCGGTGGCCGGTTCCGCGGATGCGAGCCGCACCGACGACGTGATCGGCTTGCGCGTGAACATCCCGATATTCACGGGTGGAGCCACCCGTTCGCGGGTCCGCGAACAGGTCTACCTGCACCGCGCAGAGCGTGAGCGGCTGGAAGGCGCGTTGCGGCAGGCCGAGCGGGAGACCCGGGACGCCTACCTGGGAGTGATCGCGGAACGGGCCCGCGTGCAGGCGCTGCAGCAGTCCGTGAAGTCGAACCAGACCGCGCTGGAGGCGACCGAAGCCGGCTTCGAGGTCGGGACCCGGACTACGGTCGACGTGCTCGATGCGCGGCGTCGCCTGTTCGAGGCGCAGCGCGACTATGCACGCAGCCGCTACGATTACCTGATCAACCTGGTCAGGCTGAAGTCGGCGGCGGGCGTGCTGGCGCCGCAGGATCTCAGTTCGATCAACGCTTTCCTGACGACGCCGGCGCCGCTGCCCGCGGTTCGCAAGCCCGCGGGCTGAGCAGCGGCTCGACCAGCGCGACCAGTCGTCCGACCGCGCCGCGGCTCTGCGCCATGACCCGGCGGCCCTTGTCGCCGGTTTCGCGGGCGAGCACAGGACTCGACAGCAGGCCGACGAGCCCCCGCGCCAGCTCGGCCTCGTCACGGACGATCTGCAGCGCGCCGGACTCGGCCAGCAGGTCGGCGATTTCCTGCGCGTTCTGGGTGTATGGGCCCGAGAGCACCGGCAGCCCGAGCGCGGCGGGCTCGAGCAGATTGTGGCCGCCGACCGGTACCAGGCTGCCGCCGACGAAGGCCACGTCGGACGCCGCATAGAACATCTGCAACTCGCCAAGCGTATCGACCAGGAACACCGGCTGCGGGCCCGCGGGCTCCTCGCCGAGGCTGCGCTGCGCGAACCGCAGCCCTCGCCGGCGCAACAGGCCCCGCACGGCCTCGAAGCGCTGCGGATGTCGCGGCACCAGTATCAGCAGCGCCTCGGGCAACTCCTGCAGCAGCCGGTCGTGCGCCGCGAGCGCGGCCTCTTCTTCTCCCTCGTGAGTGCTGCCCGCGATCCACACCGGACGCCCGGCGCCGATGCGCGTGCGCAGCTCGCGTCCTGCGTCGATGACCGGGTCGGGAATCTCCATGTCGAACTTGACGTTGCCGGTCACCGAGACGCGCTCCGGCGCGGCGCCGATTGCGCGGAAGCGATCCGCGTCTGCCTCGCTCTGGGCCCCGATCAGCAGGCCGTGCGAGAGCGTGTCCGAGAACAGCCCGGCCATGCGGCGGTACCGGCTCACCGAGCGCTCGGACACGCGCGCGCTCGCCATCACCAGCGGGATACCCCGGTGGCCGAGTTCGCGGTACAGCGTCGGCCAGATCTCGGTTTCCAGGATGATCGCCACGTCGGGCCTGATCCCGTCCAGGAATCGTCGCACGGCGCCAGGCAGGTCGTACGGCAGGTAGCACTGCCGAACCGAGTCGCCAAACAGCTTGCGCGCCTGGGCCGCACCGGTGGGCGTGACCGTCGTGATCACGAACGGCCTGTCCGGGTAGCGTCGCTGCAATGCCCTGACGAGCCCGGCGGCGGCCTGCACTTCGCCGACCGAAACGGCGTGGACCCAGACGGTGCCGGGTCCGATCGGCGGCTCGACGAAGCCGAGGCGCTGCGGCAGGCGACCGCGGTACTCGGCATGGCGCAGCGCCTTCCAGCCCTCGGCGATCATCACGATCGGCGCGAGCAGGTATGTGATCAGCACGTAGAGCGGATACACGACTCAACCACTCCCGCAGGCTGCGAGCACCAGCTGCCACTGCGGCTCACCGAAGCGATCGGGTGGTAGCGGTGCAGTCACCTTGTCCAGCGAGCGCCGAAGTCGCGCGAGCACCGCGCGCTCCCAGTCACCGCGCTCGCGTATCCGGCCACGATCGAAATCGAGCAGGAAGACCTCGCTCGTATCGCCGAGCAGCACATTGTGTGCGTTCAGGTCCGCATGCTGCACGCCCCGCTCATGAAAGCGCGCGATGCAGTGGCCGATGCTGCGCCAGCGCGCGTCCACGAGCGGAGCCGATGCAAGCGCCATCGCGAGCGTCCGCCGGGTGGGCAACTCCTCAGTGATCAGGTCGGCGCGGTAGGCCAGGCCCGACTTCGAGTAGCCAGCCGCGACCGGACGCGGTACCGGCAGGCCCCATCCGGCAAGCCGCGCCAGCAGCCGCCATTCGCGGAACGATCGACTGCGGTCCTCGCCTGCCCACAGATACCGGTCGCCGAGCAGTCCGGCGAGCAGGCCCCCGCGCCGGTAATGCCGCAAGACCCAGCGGCGATCGCCTTCACCGATGAACGTGACCGTGCCGCGGCCGCCCTGCGTCTGATCCACGGTGCCGCTGCGCCGCCACGCAGCGGGCTCGAACACCTCCGCCGTCGGGTGGTCCAGCCGCGAGGCATCGTATAGCATCGCGCCGCTAGTGGTTCGCACCCGGGATTCCTGGATTGCGCTCACCGCGCACGAAGCTCCTGCAGGGTTTCCGGGAACGGATTGTTCACGATATGGCTGCCGCTGCCTACCGATCCTCGCCCGTGCACGCGCCGGCAGCGCCGCCGCCTGGCGCGATCTGCCTGTTGCGCCTCTCGGCGATCGGCGACGTCTGCCACGTGCTCCCGGTGATCCGCACGCTGCAGCAGGCATGGCCGGCAACCGGGCTGACCTGGATCATCGGCAAGCTCGAGCACAAGCTGCTCGGCCACATTCCGGACGTCGAGTTCGTCGTGTTCGACAAGAAGGCCGGATGGTCCGGCTACGCAGACCTCAGGCGGCGACTCGGTGGACGACGCTTCGACGCGCTGCTGCACATGCAGCTGGCGCTGCGGGCGAGCCTCGCCTCGGTGCTGGTGCCTGCGGAACAGCGCATCGGCTTCGATCGGCGGCGGGCACGCGAAGGACAATGGCTGTTCACCGACAGCAGAATCGAGCCCCGCAGCCGCGAGCACGTGCTGGACAGCTTCTTCGGCTTTGCGGAACGGCTCGGCGTCCGCGGGCGAGCCATGCGCTGGGACATTCCGCTGCCGCCCCAGGCCCTCGAGTACGCGCTTCGCGTGATCCCGGACTCGCAGCCGACGCTGGTGATCAGCCCGTGCTCCAGCCACGCGCTGCGCAACTGGAGCGCGGAGCGCTATGCCGCCGTCGGCGATCATGCGGCCGAGCAGCACGGTATGCGCGTGCTGATCTGCGGTGGACCGAGCCCGCTCGAGGCGCGCTACGGTGCCGAGATCCAGGGCCGTATGCGGCAGCCGTGCCAGAACCTCGTCGGTCGCGACACGCTGCTCGAATTCCTCGCCACGCTCGCGCGCGCGACGGTGCTCGTGTCGCCGGACTCCGGGCCTGCGCACATGGCCACGACGGTCGGCACTCCGGTGATAGGCCTCTACGCCGCGACCAACCCGGCCCGCAGCGGCCCCTACTACAGCCGCGACCACTGTGTGGACCGCTACGCGCTCGCCTCCGAGCGATTCATCGGCAGGCCGGTCGCCGAGATCCCCTGGACGACCAAGATCGAGCGACCGGGCGTGATGGACCTGATCACGGTCGAGGACGTGAGGGCCAGGCTCGACGAGCTGGTCGCCCATGGGGCGCCGCGGACCCCGACCGGCTGACGGGCGCGGCCGCGGTCGGCGATAATGGGCGCCCACCCGGCCACAAGCAGAGGGCGCCGTGACCGCCGAGCGCAGCGAGAAGCTGACCCAGCCCAATGCCCGCCAACATTACGAGGTCACGCGGGAGGACCTGCCGCTCGCCTGCCCGATGCCGGGCATGCAGCTGTGGAATTCCCATCCCAGGGTATTCCTGCCCATCGAGAAGACGGGCTGGGCGAAATGCCCCTACTGCAGCGCCGAGTACACGCTCAAGAAGTAGCGCTGCGCCCGGGGAGCGACGTCACCGCTTGTAGTCCGCGTAGCTCTTCTCCTCCACCAGCGTCGAGCCGAGCCGGGTATTGATGCGACGCTTGATCGCTGCGCGCTCGTCGTTGGTGAAGTAGACGGCGCGGGCCAGTTCGATGAACCGTTCATCGAACGCTCCGGCACGCTCCTTGTCGCGGATGTCGTACTCGATGTCCCAGAGCCTGGCATTGACCTCGCGCAGCCCGGTCCATTCCTCGCTGATGTCGGTGGAGGAAAACGGCGATGCCTTCCAGGTGTCGGTGAGCAACGCGAGTTCCGTCCGGACGTTGTGAAGCTTCTGCTCGTCAGCGATCCGCGCCGACTTGATCTCGAGGATCGTGATCTTGTCGATCAGCTCGCCCGGGGAAATGGGCACCAGCAGTTCGGCCATCGGTTTTCTCTCGTCCTGGTCTCGGCAGCGATTATAGGACGGCCGGCGGCCCCGGACTTCGTTCCATCGTCCCCGCCCAGATCTCGCCGACCCGCTCACGCTGCTCCCCGAACTCCTCGTCCGTCACGACGCTGCTGTCGCCCTCGAGCGAGAGGTGATGGATGCGCTGGCGATAGAGCCGGTAGGCGCCGGTCAGGACATCCACGGTCTGCTGCGGCACCAGCGCGATCGACGCGAGGCTCTCGAGCTGCCGGATCACGTCCGGGTAGGTGACGAGCTCCGGATGGCGATCCGCCCAGCGCAGCGTCCAGTACTGTGCGAGGAACTCGATGTCGGTGATGCCGCCGCGATCCTGCTTCAGGTCGAATTCGCCCGGCCCGGCCCGTGAAAGCTCGGCGCGCATGCGCTCGCGCATGCTGCGCACGTCCTCACGCAGCGTATCGCGCCGCACCGAGCTGCAGAGGATCTCGCGGCGCAGCTCCTCGAAACGATCGCGCAGCGCCTGCTCCCCGGCCACGGCGCGGGAATGCAGCAGCGCCTGGTGCTCCCAGGTCCAGGCCTCCTCTCGCTGGTAAGCGGTGAAGCCCTCGATGCTCTGCACCAGCAGCCCGCCCTTGCCGCTCGGTCGCAGGCGAGTGTCGACTTCGTACAGGCGTCCCGCGTTCGAGTGCACGGTGAGCAGGTGCACCAGCCGCTGCACCAGGCGCGTAAAGAAGACGCCGTTGTCCAGCACCTGCGGCCCGGCCGTGTGCTGGATCTCGCCGCCCGAGTCGTGCAGGAACACCAGGTCCAGGTCCGAGCCGTAGCCGAGCTCGAAGCCGCCGAACTTGCCGTAAGCAATCACGATCAGTCCCGCTTCACGCAACGCCGACTCGTCGGTGCCGCAGTACGGCCGGCCGTACTTCGCGCCGATCTGCTGCCAGGACAGCCCGAGCGCCTCGGCGACGATCAGCTCGGCGACGTCGGTGAGCAGATCGCTGACCTTCATCAGCGGCAGCCTGCCGGTGATGTCCGGCACCGCGATGCGGAACACGGCGGAGCGCTGGAACTCGCGCAGCACCTCGACCTGTTGCTCGGGATCATCCGCGCTGACGCCGGACATGCGCGAGCGCAGGTCGGCCTCGAGCTGCGCGCGCGCCGGCAGCGACTCGAACAGCCGCTCGTCCAGCAGCTCGTCCAGCAGCAGCGGAAACCCGGCGATCTGGTCGCTCAGGAACTGCGATCGCGCGCACAGCTCGGTGAGGCGGCGCCGCGCGACGGCGCTCTCGTTCAGCAGCGCCAGGTACACGGTGCGGCCACCGATCTGCTCGAGCACGTGGATCAGTCGCGAGAGTGTCTGCGCCTCCGCGCCCCGGCCGGCGGTCTCGCGCAGCAGCCGCGGCAGCAGCGTCCGGAGCCGCCTGCGGCCCGTGGCATCGAGGTGGCGGAAGTAGCTGCTCTCGCGCAGCTGGTTCAGTCGGCCGATCACGCCCTGCAGGTCGGTGAGACCGAGCGGCGCGAGCAGCGCGGCACGCTGCGCGTCGTCGAGCTGCCGTCTCAGCAGGCTTTCCATCGCACGATCACTCTCGTCCGCCGCGGCGACCTCCGGAGGTGCCAGCACCAGCCTGCGGAAGTGGCCGCTCACCCGCGAGCGATGCCGCGAGAGCTCCGCTTCGAGCTCATTCCAGCCCTGCATGTCCATTGCGAATGCGAGCCGCGCGCGGCCGGCCTGGTCGGACGGCAGCTCGTGGGTCTGGTCGTCGTTCCACTCCTGCAGCCGGTTCTCGACTCGGCGCAGGAAGCGGTAGGACTCGGCCAGCTGCGAGACGGCCTGCTCATCCAGCAGTTTCTGTCCCGCCAGCATCGACAGCGCATCGAGCAGGCTCCGCGTCTGCAGGCGCGGGTCCCGCCCGCCGCGGATCAGCTGGAAGGCCTGCACGATGAACTCGATTTCCCGGATGCCGCCCGGACCGAGCTTGACGTTGTCCTGCAGGTCGCGCCGCTCCACCTCGCGCGCGATGAGTTCCTTCATGTCGCGCAGCGACTCGAAGACCCGGTAGTCGAGGTAGCGCCGGTAGACGAACGGGCGCAGCACGTCGCGGTAGAGTCCTTCGAACGTGGCTGCACCGGTGACCGGGCGCGCCTTGACATAGGCGTAGCGTTCCCAGTCCCGGCCGTGCTGCTGCAGGTAGTCCTCGAACGCATCGAAGCTCACGGCCAGCGGACCGGAGTCGCCGAAAGGCCTCAGGCGCAGGTCCACCCGGTAGACGAACCCGTCCGCAGTCACCGCGCCGAGCCACTGCGCCATGCGCTGACCGAGCCGGATGTAGTACTCCTGGTGGTCGAGGCTGCGCGGTCCGCTGGTTTCGCCGTGCTCCGGGAACAGCAGCACCAGGTCGATGTCGGACGAGAAATTGAGTTCGCCGCCGCCGAGCTTGCCCATGCCGAGCGCGAGCAGCGGCAGCTCCGCCCCGTCGGCCGAGCACGGCGCGCCGTGCCGCGCCGAGAGCTGCAGGTTCGCACGGCGAAACGCGGAATCGATGCAGACGTCCGCGAGCAGCGTCAGCTCGCGCAGGATCTCGTCGACCCCGGCGAAGGACGCGAGATCCCGCCAGGCGATCCTCGCGAGCTGCCGCCGCCGGAAACG
>DATIRA010000098.1:0-2807 GCA_035470225.1 Steroidobacteraceae bacterium
GGGATGCGCCTGCGGCGCAAGACTGTTGGTGAACAGCGCATCGATCCAGGGCCCGCCGAACTCCCCGGGAGGAAGGCTGATGCCGTGCACGACCAGCAATTCGATGCCGGCGCCGGCGGGTCGCGCATCGCAGTTCGGCGACGGCAGCTGCCTCGCGCCGCGGACGAGGCCATGATCGACCTCGAGCGAGCGGCCGGCGGCGGCAGGGTCCATTCGCTGGAACATCAGCCCATCATGCCCGCCGCCCGCGGGGCACGCCACACCCGCCCTGGACGCAATCGCGAAACCTGGCCCGGCCCGGGTCAGGATTTGTCTCTCGAGCGACGCGTCGGCGGCGGCACCGGGGACTTGAAGCCGTCGGGCTTCAGGATCAGCACGTCGCAGGGGACCACGTTGACGAGCCGCTCGGCGGTGCTGCCGAACAGGGCCCGTTGCAACGGCCCACGCACGAAGGTGCCCATGACGAGCAGGTCGATGCCGTCGGTGGTCGCCACCTCGAGCAGGGCCTCCGCGGGATCACCCTCCACGATACGCACCGAGCTCGCGCGCAGCCCTGCACCGAGCGCGAGGTGCCTGAGCAGCTCGCGAGTGCGCTCCCGCTCGGAACGCAATGCCCGGGGCGGAACGCCGAGCGCCCGGAATGCCGGATGCAGCGCATGCACGACCTGGACCGAGCCGGAGGCGATCTCCGCCAGCCGACCCGCGAATTCCACGATCTTCACGTCGAGCTGCGATTCCCGCTCGCCGTGTCCGCCAGGGTCCACGGCGGCAAGCAGTCGCGGCTTTCCATAGGGAGCGCGCGTGCGCGCAAGGAGCAGAGGGATCGGGCACAGTCGCGCGAGTTCCCAATCCGTGTGGGAAAGCCCGAGCCGGGAACGCTGCGTGCCGCGATAACGCGGTTCCGCGACGACTAGCCCCGCGTGCTGGCCGAGCGCAGCACGAACCACCGCCTCCGGGATGTGCTTCTGCCACTCGACGATGGCGCTCACCGTAACGGTCTCGGTCGAGAGCCGGCTGGCGAGATCGTCGAGGTCCGCCTTGCGCTCGGCGACGAGGCCGCGCCGCGCACGCATCAGGCCCTTGCTGTCGAGAATTCGCCCGCCGGCCAGCGAAGCCTCGTAACAGGCGTGGTACAGGACCACTTCGGCGCCCAGAAGATGGGCGAGCTCGACGGCCTTCGGCGCCGCGACCTGCCCCTTGCCCTGCGGGTCGGCAACGGCTGCGAGGATCATGCTGATGTCTGCGTCGCGCGTCATCGGACACCTCCCGAAGTCCCCTCCAGCTCCATGTTTCCACCCCACCGGCGCCCGGTGGAGTCGCACATCTACCTAAGCGACGTCCCCGGTGCACTAGAATCAGCCGCGTGAACCAGCCGCTTCCCGGACTTCATCCGCTCGCGCGTCGGGACCTCCGCGCGGTGTGGCATCCATGCACGCAGATGAAGGACCACGAGTCGCTACCGATGATCCCGATCGAGCGCGGCGAGGGCGTCTGGCTCTACGATCACGACGGCCGGCGCTACCTGGACGCGATCAGCTCCTGGTGGGTGAACCTGTTCGGCCATGCCAATCCCCGCATCGGCGCTGCCGTCACGGCGCAGCTCGAGCGCCTGGAGCACGTGATGCTGGCCGGCTTCACGCACCGGCCGGCGGTCGAGCTGGCCGAGCAGCTGCTCGCGCTGGCGCCACCCGGCCTCGCACGCTGCTTCTTCGCCGACAACGGCTCGAGCGCGATCGAAGTCGCGCTGAAGATGAGCTTCCACTACTGGCGAAACAGTGGTCGCAGCGGCAAGCGCCGTTTCGTCACGCTGGCCAACAGCTACCACGGCGAGACGCTGGGCGCGCTGGCGGTCGGCCACGTGGAACTCTATCGGGAAATCTACCGGCCGTTGCTGATGGACGTGATCACGGTGCCGAGCCCGGACTGCTACGGACGCGAGGACGGCGAGAGCTGGGCGGAACACAGTCGGCGCAGGTTCGCCGACATGGAGTCCACGCTGGAGCGACACGCCGACGAAGTCTGCGCGGTCATCGTAGAACCGCTGGTGCAGTGCGCAGGCGGCATGCGGATGTATCACCCCGAGTACCTGCGCCTGCTCAGGGATTCCTGCGACAGGCTCGGCGTGCATCTGATCGCGGACGAGATCGCAGTCGGTTTCGGACGGACCGGGACGCTGTTCGCCTGCGAGCAGGCCGGAATCACGCCGGACTTCATGTGCCTGTCGAAGGGGCTCACCGGCGGGTACCTGCCGCTGTCCGTGGTACTGACCCGCGAGGACGTTTTCGACGCCTTCTACGACGAGTACGCGAGCCTGCGAGCCTTCCTGCATTCACACAGCTACACAGGGAATCCGTTGGCCTGCGCCGCGGCGCTCGCGACGCTCGGGATCTTCGCAGACGATGGAGTGATCGAGGCCAACCGCGCGCTCGGGGCGCACCTCGGGCGGCGCTGCGAGGAACTCGCCGAACTGCCGCACGTCTCCGAGGTGAGACGTACCGGCATGATCGCCGCGGTCGAACTCGCGCGCGACGGTGACCGCCGGCGACCGTTTCCGTGGCAGCAGCGACGCGGGCTGCGCGTCTACCGCCACGGCCTCAGCCACGAGGCGTTGCTGCGGCCGGTCGGCGACGTCGTGTATTTCATGCCGCCGTACGTGATCGAGCCCGCGCAGATCGACGCGCTCATCGCGACCGCGCGCGACGGCATCCTGGAGGCGACGTGCGACTGACTCGCGTGCACGTACCGGTTCCGCTCGAGGTCGGCATGGAGTTCGAGCTCCCGGCGGGCCCGGCGCATCATCTCTCGCG
>DATIRA010000099.1:0-3512 GCA_035470225.1 Steroidobacteraceae bacterium
CGAGGTTGCTCTCGGCCACGGCCACCTCTGCGCGGGCGGACGCGAGCCGCGCTGCGAGTGCGTCGGATTCCGCCTCGGACGCATCGAGCACGCTCTGCGCGACCAGCTTGCGCTCCACCAGGCTGCGGTTCCGATCCCGAGTCCGGCGGGCGTCCGCGAGACGCACCTCGAGCTCGCGCAGGCCGCGCCGCGCGGCGAGCAGGCTCTTCTCGGCGACCTCGAACTCGGCCTGCGCCATCGAGGGGTCGAGCCGCGCGAGCACCTGGTCCTGCTCGACGCGAGCGCCCTCCTCGAACAGCACCTCGATGAGCCGGCCGGTCACCTTGGAACTCACCGTCGCGAGCCGGCGCGCGACCACGTAGCCCGAGGCGTTCAGCACCGCGCCCTCCGAGGCTCCGGCGGGTCCCTGAACGGTTGCGGTGCGGACCGGGAGCGGTCCACCGACCAGCCGCCAGGCGAGCAGCGCGAGCAGCGCGAGCGCCACGCCCGCGATGATCCAGCGCCGGCGATTGCGCCGCGGCGCGTCCTCGTAGCGCTTCGAATCGGCGTCCTTCGGCAGGCGCAGGCTCTCCAGCGCCGTCTTGTCCAGGGACATCTTGATCTCTCGGATGGAGAACGCCGCCGCGACACGGAAGGCCCAGCGCTGGCTAGAATGCCGGCTCCGGGCCCGCGCGGCGACGGCACGAAACGGCAGACATTAGCACAAGCTCCGCAGGCATGATTCCGACGCTGGTAGACATCGGGCTGAACCTCGCCCACGACAGTTTCGACCACGACCGCGAGCAGGTGGTCGAGGACGCGGTCGCGGCCGGCGTGCGCCACATGGTCATCACTGGCAGCACGATCCAGAGCACGCGCGCCGCGATCGCGCTGGCCAGCGGAAACCCGGCCCGCTTCCGCGCGACGGCCGGGATCCATCCGCACCATTCGCGCGAATTCGCTGCGGATGACGTGCCGGTGCTCAGAGGACTGATGCAGATGCCGGAGGTGGGCGCCGCGGGCGAGTGCGGACTCGATTACTTTCGCAATTTCTCGCCGCACGAGGACCAGGAACGGGCCTTCCGGCTGCAGCTCGAGCTGGCCGTGGAACTCTCAAAGCCCGTGTTCCTGCATCAGCGCGACGCTCACGACGCGTTCGTCGGCATACTGGATGACTACCTGCCCCGCCTGCCGGCCGCAGTCGCGCACTGCTTCACCGGCGAGGAGCGCGAGCTGCGCGCATACCTGGAGCGGGACCTCTTTGTTGGCATCACCGGCTGGATCTGCGACGAGCGGCGCGGGCAACACCTGCGCGAGCTGGTTAGACTGATACCGCTCGAGCGGCTGATGCTCGAGACCGATGCGCCCTACCTGCTGCCGCGGGACCTCGTGCCGAAGCCGGCCACGCGCCGCAATGAGCCGCGGCACCTGCCGCACATCCTCGAGAACGTGGCGCGCTGCCGCGGCGAGGATCCGGCCCGGATCGCCGCGGCGACGACCGCGAACGCGCTGCATTTCTTCGGTTTCGATGCCGCTGCCGAAGCGGCCATCTGAACCGGTTTCCTTTCCCTCAAAGACCTCAGGTGAGAAGACAGATGATCGATCCAGCGAAAATCAAGGCCACCGTCGAGCGCGAGTGGGACGGCTCCATCCTGCCGCAGCTGGTGGAATACGTTCGAATACCGAACAAGTCGCCGATGTTCGATGCGGACTGGGAAGCCAACGGCCACATGGAAGAGGCGGTCCAGCTGATGCGCCGCTGGGCCGAGGCCCAGCCGATCGACGGCATGAAAGTCGATGTCTTGAGACTCCCGGGGCGCACGCCGGTGCTGCTGGTGGACATCGCGGGACAGGTGGACGACTGCGTGCTGATGTACGGGCACCTGGACAAGCAGCCGGAGTTCACGGGCTGGTCCGACGGGCTCGAGCCGTGGAAGCCGGTGCTGCGCGACGGCAAGCTCTACGGCCGCGGCGGCGCCGATGATGGCTATGCACTGTTCTCCTCGCTGACGGCGATACGCGCGCTGCAGGAACAATCGGTGCCGCACGCCCGCTGCGTCGTGCTGATCGAGGCGAGCGAGGAAAGCGGCAGTCCCGATCTCCCGCACCACATCGAGGCGCTGGGCGAGCGCCTCGGCTCGCCCTCGCTGGTCGTGTGCCTGGACGCCGAATGCGGCAACTACGACCAGCTCTGGTGCACGACCTCGCTGCGCGGCAACCTGATCGGCACGCTGCGGGTCGAGGTGCTCGGCGAGGGCGTGCATTCGGGCGCGGCCAGCGGAATCGTCGCCTCGAGCTTCCGGGTCCTGCGGGAGCTGCTGGCCCGGGTCGAGGATGCCGCCACCGGCGCGATCCTGGTCGAGGAACTCAACACGCCGATCCCGGCCGATCGCCGCGCTCAGGCGGCGGCCACGGCCAAGGTGCTCGGCGAGACCGTATTCCGGAAGTTCCCGCTGGCCGATGGAATGCGCCCGGTCTCTAACGACCCGTTCGAGCTGCTGCTGAACAGCACCTGGCGGCCGACGCTGAGCGTCACCGGCGCGGAAGGGATCCCGCCGTTCTCGAGCGCCGGCAACACGCTGCGACCGGCCACGTCGCTGAAGCTCTCGTTCCGGCTCACGCCGACGATGGATCCGAAGGCCGCCGCGCGGGCGCTGAAGGACACGCTGGAGCGCGACCCGCCCTACGGCGCGGCCGTCAGCTTTGCGGTCAACGACGCGACCGGTGGATGGAACGCACCGACACTCGCACCATGGCTCGAGCGCTCGATGCAGGAAGCGTCGCGCGAGTACTTCGGGGCCGATGCAATGTACATGGGCACAGGCGGCAGCATTCCGTTCATGGGCATGCTCGGCCGGCTGTTTCCGACCACACAGTTCCTGGTGACGGGCGTGCTGGGACCCAAGTCGAACGCACACGGGCCCAACGAGTTCCTGCACCTGGACACCGCGCGCAAGCTCACTGCCTGCGTGTCGCGGGTGCTGGCCGACCACGCGGCGCGGCCGCGGCAGGCTGCAGCCGCCTGAGTTGCAGGCAGCGCGCGGGGAGCGATCGGGGAGGCCTTTCCAGGGCCGTCGAAAACATGGATGTTTTCGCCGGAGCCGCCAGGGATGGCTTTACGGCGTCCCTGGAAAGGCCTCCCCCGGGCGGGCCCTGGGCGCGCTGCCAGCGAAAGACCTCCCCAATCAGTCCCCGCGCGCTGCTGGCGCGGAGGAAACCGGAGCGGACCCAAGGCGCGACGATGGTCAGGGGATGCCGCGAGCGGCGCGCGTCAGCGCGCCAGCGGGTTCGGCTTCGCAGCCGCCTTGATGCGGTCCCAGACCGGAGCGAACGCCGCCGCCGCGGCGCCGGTCGAACGTTCGACCGCCGGATACTGCTCGTGCAGCGCGTCCAGGCGCATGACTGCCTCGGGGTGACCCTTCGGGAACTCGCCCTGCATCGAGAACACCACCCGGCCCTCGACCGGCAGATCCCCGGCCAGCTGGCGCACGGCTGCGACGCGGTCGTACAGCATCGGCAGCGGGTTCGCGAAG
>DATIRA010000100.1:0-2060 GCA_035470225.1 Steroidobacteraceae bacterium
CACTTCGCGCGTCGCCGTGAGGGAACGATCCAGACCTTGCGGGAAGCCGGTACAGCGCACGGCTTCACGGTCGAGGAGGTCGGCGAGTTCCTGGTCGACGGCGAGCGCGTCAGCAGTTCGCTGGTGCGCGAAGCCTTGAACCGCGGCGATCTCGGACGTGCCTCGGCGCTGCTGGGGCGCCCGTACCGGATCGCAGGTCGGGTCAGGCGCGGCCGCAAGCTCGGCCGTTCGCTCGGCTTCCCGACAGCGAACCTTGCGCTGCATCGCAAGGTCGTGCCGCTGTGGGGGATATTCGCGGTGCGGGTATCCGGAGCGGGACTGCGCGATCACCCGGCGGTCTCGAGCCTCGGCACGCGCCCGACCGTGAACGGTACGGATCCGTTGCTCGAAGTCCATCTTTTCGACTTCGACGGCGACCTGTATGGCCATTATCTGGACGTGGATTTCGTCGCCAGGCTGCGCGACGAGCAGAAGTTCGACTCGATCGAGGCGCTGGTGGCGCAGATGCACCGCGACGCCGCCGCCGCGCGCCGCGTCCTCGGCATCCGCTGAGTCTCTGCCTCTCAAGACTCGGGCGCTCGATTTCCCCCGGGACGTCAAGTCTGGAGAAAAACGCCTCTTTCCGTCACTATCCCCTATCCCCTGGTCCCCATCCCCTCGCTCCGAATGTCCGACTACAAGAACACCGTAAACCTGCCCAAGACGGCCTTTCCGATGAAGGCCGACCTCGCGCGGCGCGAGCCCGAGATGCTCGCCTGGTGGGACGAGCACTGCAGCTACGCGCGACTGCGCGAGGCCGCCAGCGGCCGGCCGGTCTTCGTTCTCCACGACGGCCCGCCCTATGCGAATGGCGCGATCCACATCGGCCATGCGGTCAACAAGATCCTGAAGGACATCATCGTCAAGTCGCGGAGCCTCGCGGGGTTCGATGCTCCCTATGTGCCCGGCTGGGACTGTCACGGCCTGCCGATCGAGCACCAGGTCGAGAAGGCGCGGGGACGCGAGGCCCGGGAGATGGACGCGCGCTCGTTCCGCGCAGCCTGCCGGGCCTTCGCGCTCGAGCAGGTGGACCTGCAGCGGACGGACTTCAAGCGTCTCGGCGTGCTCGGCGACTGGGATCAGCCCTACCTGACCATGCAGCCGCGCTACGAGGCCGAGCAGCTGCGCGCGTTCGCCCGGATCATCCGCAACGGCCATCTCTACAAGGGCTACAAGCCCGTGCACTGGTGCCTGGATTGCCGGTCCGCGCTGGCCGAGGCCGAGGTCGAATACGAGGACCGCACTTCGCCTTCGATCGACGTGCGCTTCGAGGTCGTCGATCCCGCGGACCTGGCACGCCGTCTCGGCGGCGGAACGGCACCCGCGGGTCGCACCAGCGTCGTGATCTGGACCACGACGCCGTGGACGCTGCCCGCCAACCAGGCGGTTGCGGTTCACCCGGAGTTCGAATACTCGCTCGTCACATTGTCCACCCCGGAGGGCGAGGAGACGCTGTTGCTCGCGAGCGAGCTCGCTCGTTCCGTGCTCGAGCGCGCAGGCGTCGAGGATTTCCGGGAGGTCGCCCGGGTCAAGGGTGCGGCGCTCGAGGGCCTGAAGCTCAATCACCCGTTCTACCGGCGCGAGGTGCCGGTGATCCTGGGCGAGCACGTGACGCTCGACAGCGGTACCGGCGCAGTCCACACCGCGCCGGGCCATGGCCAGGAGGATTTCGTGGTCGGGCAGCGCTACGGGCTGCCGGTGGACAATCCCGTCGGCGGCGACGGCCGTTTCCTGCCTTCGACCGAGCTGTTCGCCGGGGAAAAGGTCTTCGACGCCAACCCGAAAGTGGTCGAGGTGCTGCAGGCGCGGGGCACGCTGCTGCATCACGAGCCCTTCCGTCACAGCTACCCGCACTGCTGGCGGCACAAGACGCCGGTGATCTTCCGTGCCACGCCGCAATGGTTCATCAGCATGCAGCGCGCCGGCCTTCGCGAGGCTGCGCTCGCCGAGATCCCGAAGGTGAAATGGACGCCTGCCTGGGGCGAGCAGCGCATCCAGGGCATGATCGCCGGGCGTCCCGA
>DATIRA010000101.1:0-9074 GCA_035470225.1 Steroidobacteraceae bacterium
TTCTCACTGCCTGGATGGTTTCAGTGAGGCTACCAATCTGATTGAGTTTAATTAAAGCGGCATTAGCGCAATTCTCTTTTATACCCTTTGAGATATACTCTACATTGGTTATCAGCAGGCCCTTCGCATCGTACGGGTTCGACGGCATCACGACCTTGATGCCGCAGACGTGCGTGAAGATGCCCTCCGGACTCTGCGAGTGCGTCTGCCCGCCGCGGATGCCGCCGCCGCAGGGCGTGCGGACCGTGACGGGCGCCCAGAACTCGCCCGCGCTGCGATAACGAAGCCGCGCGAGCTCACTGAAGATCTGGTCGCAGGCCGGGTAGATGTAGTCCGCGAACTGCACCTCGGCGACCGGTCGCAGCCCGTTCACGCCCATGCCGATCGCGGCACCTACGATCGCCCCCTCTGCGATCGGCGTATCGAGCACCCGATGCTCGCCATACTTGCGCTGCAGGCCGTCGGTTACGCGGAAGACTCCACCGAAAAACCCGACGTCCTCGCCGAGGATCACCACCGACGGATCCCTTGCAAGCATGATGTCCATGGCCGAGTTGAGCGCCTGGATCATGTTCATCTGTGCCATGGCTCAACCTCGCTCGGCGCGCATCTGCTCGCGCTGCTGCTTCAGGTGCTCAGGCATTTCCTTGAACACGTCATCGAACATCAGGTCCCGGTTCAGCCGCGGGCCGTCGCTCAACGTGCCGTACTGGACCGCCTCTTTCCAGGCCTCGCCGACCTGCGCCTCGAGTTCCTTTGCGAGGGCCGCATGCCGCTCCTCGGACCACTCGTTGTTCGCGACCAGGTAGGCCTTGAGCCGGTCCACGGGATCCCCGAGCGGCCACTTCTCGTAGTCGTCCTTCGGCCGGTAGCGGGAGGGATCGTCGCTGGTCGAGTGCGCGGCGCCGCGGTAGGTGACGTGCTCGATCAGCGTCGGTCCGGCGCCCGTCCGGGCGCGCTCCGCCGCCCACTGCGTCACGGCGTAGACGGCCAGGAAATCGTTGCCGTCGACACGCACGCCGGCCATTCCATAGCCCGGCCCCCGCGCGGCGAACGAGCGCTGCTCGCCTCCTGCGAAGCCCTGGAAAGTCGAGATCGCCCACTGGTTGTTGACGACGTTCAACAGCACCGGGGCCTGGTAGACGGAGGCGAACAGCATCGCGTGGTGAAAATCCGCCTCTGCGCTCGAGCCCTCGCCGATCCAGGTGGCCGCGATGTCGTCGGTCCCCTTGATCGCAGCGGCCATCGCCCAGCCCACGGCCTGCGGAAACTGCGTGGTCAGGTTGCCCGAGATCGAGAATATCCGCCCCTCCCGCCAGTGGTACATGACCGGCAGCTGCCGGCCCTTGCACATGTCGCGCGTGTTCGAAAGCAGCTGGCACATCAGGTCGACGAGCGAGCGCCCGCGCACCATGTACAGGCCCTGGTTGCGATAGGACGGGAACAGCATGTCCCCGGGCCGCAGCGCCATGCACTGCGCGACCGAGATCGCCTCCTCGCCGAGCGAGCGCATGTAGAACGAGATCTTGCCCTGGCGCTGCGCGCGCTGCATCCGCTCATCGAAGATCCGGGTCAGCAGCATGTGCCGCAGCGCGACCTGCAGCTCGGGCGCATCGAGATGCGGATGCCAGGGGCCGACTGCGCGGTGCTCGTCGTCCAGCACCCGGACCAGCTCCACGGAGAGATTGCTGATGTCCCGGACCCGTGCGTTCACGTCCGGGCGGGCGACGGCCCCGGCCGGGGAGGTCTCGAGGTAACTGAAGTCGGGTTGCTCGCCGGGTCGCGAGTGTGGCTTGGGAATGTGCAGGCGTGATTTTGTCGGCATCGCTTGCTCGCCTTGCTGCGAAAGGTACAGGGTCAACCCGATAGGTTACCGGCGAGCTGCCCTTGCATGTAGACGCTGTTGCATTGCATTGCAGCAATACGGAACGTGCGTTTCAGGTATTGTCCAGACATGAAAGAAAAGTCACATGCCCTGCTGGACCGCCTGGACCGACGCATCCTCGACCTGCTGCAGCACGAAGCGGCTCTACCGGTCGCCGAGGTCGCCGCGCGAGCCGGCCTGTCGACAACCACCTGCTGGCGACGCATCCAGCAGCTGGAAAATTCGGGCGTCATTCGTGGGCGGGTGGCCCTGCTCGACCGGGCCGCGCTGGGACTCGACGTGACGATCTTCGCCCACGTCAAGCTGTCCACCCAGGGCAGGGACGCCATCGCCGCGTTCGCCGAGGCGATCCGGGACCGCCCGGAGGTCCTCGACTGCTACACGACCATGGGGGAGTGGGATTTCATGCTGCGTATCGTTACCCGGGACATCAAGGCCTACGAGGCGTTCTACCTGGACCACCTCTCGAAGCTGCCGAACGTCCAGTCGATCAACTCCTCGGTCACGGTCACGGTCATCAAGGAATCCACGGCGCTGCCAATCCTGTAGCAGCTGACGCCATCAGGTTCTGCTAGCTTGCAGGGCTTTTGCCGCGGCCGAATCGATGCAACTGATCCTCCAGCTCATCTGGCTGACGCTGCCGCTCGTGATCGCCGGGCTCGTGCACCTGTGGGTCCTGAAGCGCGACCTGCTGCCCGGCCTGCGGCAGCGACCGATCGACGGCGGGGCCCACTTCCGCGGCCGGCGCGTGTTCGGCGACAACAAGACTTGGCGCGGCGCGTTCGTGATGATCCTGGTCACCTCGATCGCCGCGGGGCTGCTCGCGGCGCTCGACGATTGTTGCCTGGGACTCGAGCCGCTGGTGCCGTTCTCTGCACAGCACCCATTCGTATGGGGAGCCCTGCTCGGTACGGGCTACATCGCCGGCGAGCTGCCCAACAGTTTCATCAAGCGCCAGCTCGGCATCGCGCCGGGCGCGATGGGCCGGGGTCTCACCGGCCGGATCTTCTGGGTGGTGGACCAGCTCGACAGCCTGGCCGGCATGCTGCTGTTCGCTTGGCCCGTCTGGCAGCCGTCCGCGATGATCATCGTCGTGCTGGCTGCGCTGATGCTGGTCGGCCACCCGGTCGGCGCGATGGTCATGATGCTGTTCGGCCTCAAGGACCGCATCGGCTGAGCCCGGGAGCAGAAACGCAGACTGGAGGATTTTGCATGAAGATATCCCGCACGACGCTGAGCCGCCGCGAGCTCGTCCGCTGGATCGCGGGCGGCGCGCTCGCATCCGCGCTGCCCTCGAGCGCGGAAGAGCCCATGCGGACCATGGCCACCCGGACGATCCCTGTAAGCCGCGAGGCCATTCCGGTGATCGGCATGGGTTCCTCGAATACGTTCGACGTCGGCGCATCCGACGGAGAACGCGCCCCGCTGCGGGACGTGCTGCGCGCGCTGACCGATGCAGGCGGCACGGTCATCGACACCTCGCCGATGTACGGCCGCGCCGAGCAGACGATCGGCGACCTGGTCGAGACCCTTGGCCTGCGGCCGCGACTGTGGTTCGCCACGAAGGTCTGGACGCGCGGGCGCAAGGCGGGTGAGCAGCAGATCGAGGAGTCCTTCCGCAGGCTGCGCACGGACCGGCTGGAACTGCTGCAGATCCACAACCTGCTCGACTGGCGCGAACATCTGCCGACGATCCGCTCGCTGCAGCAGCAGGGCAAGGTCCGCTACTCGGGCATCACGCACTACCGTGCTGACGCTCACGTCGAGCTCGAGCGGGTCCTGGGCGAGGAACGCTTCGACTGGGTGCAGTTCAATTACTCGCTGGCGGAGCGCGAGGCCGAGCGACGACTGCTGCCCTTCTGCATGGATCGCGGCGTCGCTGTCATGATCAACCGGCCGTTCGCCGACGGCGCGCTGTTCGCGCGGGTCCGTGACAAGCCGTTGCCGCCGTGGGCCGCAGAGGTCGGCTGCTCCAGCTGGGCGCAGTATTTCCTGCGCTTCGCAATCTCCCATCCGGCGGTCACATGCGCGATCCCGGCGACTTCGAAGCCGCAGCACATGCGCGATAACGCGGCGGCGGGCGCGGCGCCGCTGCCCGACGAGCAGCAGCGCCGCCGCATGGCGGAGTATTTCCAGGCGCTCTGAGCATCGCTCGAGCGGCCCTGTGCTCCAATAGACTCCGCAATCTGCCTCAGGCGACCCGGAGCAGCGATGACCAGAATCAGGATTGCCGTGATCGGTGCCGGCCTTGCGGGACTGAGCTGCGCGCGTGAACTCGCGCGAACGGACGCGGACATCACGGTATTCGAGCGCTCGCGCGGGCTGGGCGGAAGATTGGCCACCCGGCGGAGCGGGGAACTCGCATTCGATCACGGCGCGCAGTTTCTGACTGCCCGCGGCCGGCCATTCGTCAGGTACATCGAGACTGCGGTCCGATCGGAATGCGCCGGAGCCTGGCGACCCCGGATCCTCGAGGACCAGCGGCGGTTCGATGAGCCGATAGACGACTGGCTGGTCGGGACGCCGGGCATGAGCAGCATCGTACGACCGCTCGCGCACGGGCTGCGCATTCGCACCGGTGTGCTGGTGCGGGAACTGCTGCGCGGCCGCAAGGGATGGGAGCTCGACACCGACGCTGGCCGGCTGCCCGGAGCATTCGACGCAGTGGCCGTTGCGATCCCGGCACCGGGGGCCCTGACCCTGCTCGGTCCGCACGGGCGTGCCTTCCGTCAACTCACCAGTGTCGGCATGGCGCCGTGCTGGACCACGATGGCCGCATTCGCTGAGCCGCTTGCGGCGCTGGCCGAGCAGGCCTACCGCTACACGAACGGATCGCTGGCCTGGGCCGCCAACGACTCGAGCAAGCCGGGCCGAGCCGCCGGGCCCCAGACCTGGGTGTTGCACTCATCTCCGAGGTGGGCCGAGCGGCAACTGGAGGCCGATGCCGAGCAGGCGGCCCGGCTGCTGCTCAAGGAGTTCAGCGAGGCCCTGGGCGAATCGCTTCCGGTCCCGGTCAGCCTGCAGGCACATCGCTGGCGCCTCGCACTGGTGGAACAGCCGCTCGGCCTGCCGTGCCTGGCGGACGAGGAAATCGCCGCGGGTGCCTGCGGCGACTGGTGCACCGCGCCGCGGGCCGAGGCGGCTTTCGACAGCGGCCGCGCGCTGGCCCGCTCGCTGCTGTCCGCCGTCGGCCTCTCGGCAGCACCGGCCCGTCGCCACTGATCGTTCGTGCGGGACGGACGCCTTCAGGATCCCGTCCGGGTAAGGCGAACCCGGGCGCCATCCGCCGCGAGCAGCTCGAACGTGCTCCACAGCAACAGGGCCACCAGCAGCGGAACGACCTCGTAGATCGCGCGGTAAAGCAGCACGGCCGCCAGCAGCTCATCTGGAGGCACGTGCGGCAGCAGCAACAGCAGCATCGATTCGAGCACGCCGATCCCAGCGGGCACGTGGCTCAGCACGCCGACCAGGATGCTCGCGAGGTACACGGCCAGGAACGGCAGGAACGCGAGGTCCGCCGATGCGGGCAACAGCAGGTACAGCACGCCCGCCACCAGCAGAATATCTGCGAAGCCGACCAGCAGCTGCAGCGCGGTCATCGGCGCGCTCGGCAGGCTCACGGCCCAGCCGCCGAGTCGTATCGGCGCCTTCCGCAACCGCACGAACAGCAGGTATCCGACGTCCTTTGCGAGCCCGAGCAGTCCGAGCAACAACAACCACCGGCTCTCGACGTGAAAGAGCGGTGCAAGCCGCTCGGCGCCGAACACCAGCGAAAGGTCGAACAGCCAGCCGAAGGCGAGCGCGTATGGCAGGCCGGCCATCAGTACCGTCGCGCCCACCTCGGTCGCCGAGAAACCGGCAGGTGTGTACATCCGGTACCGGAGAGCGCCGGCACTGAGCATCGCCTGCCCGACGGCGTGCCCGAGCGGGAACGCGATCAGTGCCGTCATGACCGGCTTGGACCGTCCGATGCAGTGCTTTACGTAGCGCACCACGGCGACCTCGTACAGCGCGAGCGTCGCGAAGGCGCCCGCGGCACAGAGCGCGGCGAGAAACAGGGTCCGCAGCGGCGTTTCCCGCATGCTGCGCAACACGTCCGCGAAGCTGATGCGCTGGAAGGTCCGGTACAGCACCCAGGCCGCGATGCAGGCCACGCCTACGCTCAGCGCAACTCCGAGCAGGGTCTTCCAACGCTTGCGGCGCGGATCTGGCATTTGCGGATTCTACGGGCCATCGGACGCCCCGCGCGCTTCGCTGAACGATCCAAAAAACAATGATTCTCATTCGTGCTTCAAGCAAGCGGACACGCGCAGCGACATCGCGAACCCGATGCCAGCCGAATGTCGAATTCCGACGTGTCGTACTAAAATGGCTGCAATTGCACGTCGTCACCCACGAGCGGCGCGTCGATCCGACGCCATCTCGCTCTGCATCGAAGGAGAGTATGTAAATGTCCGAGAAGAAATTTCCGCGCCGCGCCGTCATCAAGGGCGCATTGCTGGGAGTCGCGGCAATCCCCGTGACCGCGCTGCTCGGTCGTGCCGAGGCGGCCGCAGGCCGGGTGGACCCGAACGAGCCGCAGGCAAAACAGCTCGGCTATGTCGAAGACGCGACCAAGGTGGATGCGAAGGCCAACCCGAACTACAAGGCCGGCCAGAAGTGCACCAACTGCCTCCAGGCTCCGAAAGCGAAGGACGGGGATGCCTGGGTCGGCTGCAATATCTTCGGCGGCCGCGAAGTGGCCGGCGGAGGCTGGTGCAAGGTCTATGTGAAGCGTCCGTAGGCCGCCAGCAAAGCTCGACCTGGACGGCGCGGCAGGGGGACCTGCCGCGCCGTTCGTCTTTCCGCGGCGCCCTGACCCCTTGAAACCGCGCGGCCCGTTCGCATTTAACCGGGCATGACGTGACCGGCCCGCCGGTCCTAGCCAGGAGGTAATCGACATGCGAGTAATCAAGTGGGAACCTTTCCGTGACGTCGACGACGTGTTCGACCGGTTCTTCTCCGACGCGGTGCGCCGCTGGGCGCGTCCCGGAGTCGAGAACGCACCGGCGGGGTACGCGTGGGCGCCAGCCGCCGATGTCAGCGAGACCGAGACCGAGTACCTGATCAAGGCCGAATTGCCCGAGGTCCGCAAGGAAGACGTCAGCATCACCGTACAGGACGGGATGCTGAGCCTGTCCGGCGAGCGCAAGCAGGAGAAGACCGAGGACAATGAGAAGACGCACCGCGTGGAGCGCTTCTACGGCTCGTTCGCCAGGCGGTTTGCGCTGCCGGAGAACGTCGATGAGGAAGGGATCCGGGCCGAAGGCCGCGACGGGGTGATCACGATCCGCATCCCGAAGCAGAAGCTGGTCACGCCGCAGCCGCGGCAGATCCAGATCCAGTAAGCGGACAACCAGCCGAACCGTGGCACGGAAGGACGCCTGAGGTCCTTCCGTGCCGCATTGGAACGTCTGCCGGGCGTTGCACGGCGATTCCGGCGGCGCGAGACCTATAATCAGTTGCTTTGCGTCTCGAGGATGCCGAAATGACTGCAACGAAGGGAACCGCTGACCTGTGCGACGAGTTCGCCGAGCGGCTGCGGGTCTGCGAACCGATCTTCCACATCTACGGCGGGCGCCACGCCTTCGGTGGCCCGGTCAGCACCGTGCGTTGCTTTGAGGACAATTCGTTCGTCAAGGAGGCGGTCGAGAGCCCCGGCAATGGTCGCGTGCTGGTCGTCGACGGCGGTGGCTCCAGGCGCCGCGCGCTTTTCGGCGACAAGCTCGGCAGCGCTGCGGTCAGGAACGGTTGGGCCGGAGTGATAATCCACGGCTGTATCCGCGATTCGGTCGAGCTCGGCCGGATGGACCTCGGCCTGCGCGCGCTGGGCACGATGCCGTTGCGCAGCGAAAAGCGCGGCGAAGGCGCGCGTGACGTACCGGTCCGGTTCGCGGGCGTGACGTTCCGCCCGGGGGACTTCGTCTATGCGGACGAGGACGGCATCGTCGTCTCGGACCAATCCTTGGCATGACGGGCGAGGAGAACTGATGAGCCGCACAGTCAACTGCAGCTACCTCGGCCGCGAGGCCGAGGGACTCGAACGGATTCCTTACCCGGGCGAACTCGGCAAGCGGATCTACGAGAACATCTCCAGGGAAGCCTGGCAGGCCTGGTTGCGCCACCAGACCATGCTGATCAACGAGTACCGCCTGTCGGCCATCGACCCGAAGGCCCGCGAATTCCTGGTCGAGGAGATGCAGAAGTTCCTGTTCGGCGGCGGCGCCGAGACGCCGGAGGGCTACGTGGCGCCGGAGTCCGGTCCCGACTGAGCTGCCCCGGCAGCATGGCGCGCCAGCATCAGCCAGGCCGCCATGAACGACAGGCCGCCGATCGGCGTGACCGCGCCCAGCCAGCGCGGCGCCCCGGCCGTCATCAGGTAGATGCTCCCGCCGAAGACCGCGATACCGGCCAGCATCAGGCGGGCCGACCAGCGCAGCGCCGATGACTCCCGGGTGAGCTGGGCGATGACGCCGACCAGGACCAGGCCGAAAGCGTGCAGGAAGTGGTAGAGCACACCGGTGCGATAGCTGGCGAGCCTCTGCGCCGGCACGCGGCCCTCGAGGCCGTGGGCCCCGAAAGCACCCAGCGCGACGGCGAGAAACAGCAGCACCGACCCCGCCACCAGGCAGTGGCGCGCCAGCGGCCTGAGCGGTTCCGGCGCTCCGCTCACGCGGACCGACCCGCGTTGCGTGTCGCGGCGGGCTCCGCGTCTAGCCGTTCCGCGAACCAGTCGGCCGCGAGCCCTGCGACCTCCTCCAGCGCACCCGGTTCCTCGAACAGGTGCGTTGCGCCGGCCACGATACGCAGTTCGCTCGGGCCGGCGAGTCTCGCAGCCGCGGACTCGTTCAGCTCGAGTACCGTATCGTCCCGTTCGCCGACGATCAGCAAGACCGGGCAAGCGACCCGGGGCAGCGTCTCGCCGGCGAGATCCGGGCGCCCTCCTCTCGAGACGACGGTCGCCACCGCCTCCGGCCGCTCCGCGGCCGCGATCAGCGCCGCCGCCGCACCGGTGCTCGAACCGAACAGCCCGAGCCTGCATGAGCTGGTGGCCGGCTGCCGGCCGAGCCAGTCCAGTGTGGCGACGACTCTCGAGGCGAGCATCGGTATGTCGAATCGCAGCCTCGCCGTTACCGCATCTTCCGCTTCT